>JAGNLV010000003.1:300000-553866 GCA_017999435.1 Candidatus Zixiibacteriota bacterium | reverse complement strand
TTTGGCTCCGGTGGCTGGACTCGAACCAGCGGCCCGCTGATTAACAGTCAGCTGCTCTACCACTGAGCTACACCGGAGTAATCAAAAAACCGCGCTTCGCCCGCAGGCGAAGCTCACCATTAATACCGTTTTTCCCGCCAAAGTCAACTCCTTTTTCCCGCACCCCTCACCCGATCCGCTCTCAGTCGATCTGCCCTCAGCCGATCCGCTCTCAGCCGATCCGCCCTCAGCCGATCCGCTCTTAGCCGACCCGCTCTTACTCGATCCGCTTCCGGCCGACCCGCCCACACCCGATCGGTCCTCCCGGCCCCCATCGTCCGGGCGGCCCGTCGTCGGAGGCATGGACCACGCGCACCTCGGGGATGTCCCTGCTCCCGCCGAATCGCCCGGGATCGCCACAGCGATCACTACGGATTCGGCGTAGTCATTGCGACTGCCAACCTTCTCCCCACCCGCGCGAGTCCGCAAGGCAGCCATAGATTCGCGGACCGCGCGCCATCGGTTCCCCGGCAGTGTGCCCCTGCACATGAGCGACCCGGTGCAATCCACGCGGCCGGTCAATCCAGACGGTCGGGCGTAGCCGGCCGGATGTCGGGGGCGTGACGTACAACTTGTTGCCCCGCATATGAGTAGCCCCGCCATGAGACTCTGCCGGGACGGGGCGGGGCGGGGAGAGGAGAGGACGGGAGAGGCTCCGCGACCCGGCTCGCACCGTCTGCACCGGCACCCCCGGGCCGACGGCATATCTCCTGCGCTCCGGCGCCCCGCCCTCTCGGTCTCTCCCCCGTGAAACCTCGCCGGACGTCCCGCGTATATCGCTTTAGCAACCTGAACAGTCTGACCCATGGAGGATATAGCGCTATGAAACGATTCTGGCTCGCGGCGATCGTGGCTCTGGCGGCCCTCGGCCTGCTCGCCGCCACCGGTCTCGCCGGAAAAGATACAGATGAGCGCGCCTGGCTGGGGGTCTATACGCAGTCGGTCGACTACGATCTGGCCGACGCTTTTGATCTCACCGTGTCCTACGGCGCCGTCATCAACGAGGTGGTCGAGGATTCCCCCGCCGACCAGGCCGGCCTGAAGAACGGGGATGTCATTATCTCGCTCAACGGCGAAAAAATCACCGACTCCGATGATTTGATCGATGTCCTCCACGAAGCCTCGCCCGGCGATCGCCTCGAACTGGTCGTCATTCGCGATGGCAAAGAGCAGAGTGTCTCCGTTGTCGCGGGCGCGCGGTCGGAGGAGGACGACAACCTCTACGGCACTTTCCGCTCCTACTTCGACGGCGGCAACCATTCCGCGTACACGTTGTCGGGCGCCAAGCAGACCTACCTGGGAATCACCCTGAATGATCTCACCGACCAGTTGGGTGGCTACTTCGGCGTCGCCGACGGCAAGGGGGCGCTGGTGAGCGAGGTCGCGGAGGATTCGCCGGCGGAGAGAGCGGGGCTCAAAGCAGGCGATGTGGTTATTGAGATCGATGGCGAGAAGGTCGCCGATGCATCGGAGGTGACCGAGGCGATCCGGGACCGCGAGGCCGGCGATAAGGTGGTCATCACGGCCATCCGGAACCAGCGGGCGGAGAATTTCACCGCCGAACTGGAGACCCGCGACAGTCCTTTTTACGGCAATTTTGCGACTATCGGCCCCGACCTGGCTATTCTGAATGTCCCCAAGCTTCGCGGCCTCTCCAAGGGGAACTACGACGGCGCGCTGGAGGAGTATTTCAACTCCGAGGAATTTCAGCGCGAGATGAAGGAGCTTCAGGAACAGCTCGGGAAACTGAAATTCGAGTTCAAGGATCTCGACCGGCTCGGCGACGACCGCGACGAGCTGCGGAAAGAGCTGGAAGAGCTGCGCCGCGAACTGCAGGAGATGAAAGCCGAACTGAAGCGGGAATTGAGAGACCGGCAGGACCGGCAGTAACTGATACGGGTCCCCTTTACCCCGGGGCCTGACAGTGCCTTTTTATCCTCCTCGAACCGCCCCGCCTTCCGGCGGGGCGGTCTATTTTGCCCCTGTTTTTCATAGTTGCCCCCTCCCCGGGTTTTGTATATTGTCCCTGCCATGTCGGGAATCACAGTCGAGAAGCTCTATACGACCCGGACCCAGGATCTGGAGCTCACCCTGCTGAACAGCAGCACGGCCGGGCTGAACAAAGTCATCCACCATCCCGAGCTCCACCGCCCCGGTCTCGCCCTGACCGGCTTTTTTGAGCGCTTCGCCAACCGCCGTGTCCAGATCGTCGGCGAGACTGAAATGGCCTACATGAACCGACTCCCCCTCGAGCGTCTGGCCGAGATTTCCCACCTGCTGTTTGAAAAAGACATTCCCATGGTCATCATCAGCAAGGGGCTCACGCCGCCCCCGGAATTCCTGGACGCCGCCGACCGGCACCGCACCGGCGTCTTCTCCAGTCGCCTCACGACCGCCGAACTGGCCGCCCGCCTCTCCGCCTACCTCGACCACATCTTCGCCCCCTCGATCACCGTCCACGGCACGCTGGTCGACGTCTACGGCGTGGGGCTGCTGTACACCGGCAAGTCGGGCATCGGCAAGTCGGAGGTGGCCCTCGACCTGATCGAACGCGGCCACCGGTTGGTGGCCGACGACGTGGTGAAGATTACGCGCGCGGCCCCGGACGTGGTCAAGGGCTCCGGCTCCGAGCTGCTCGGGCACCACATGGAAATCCGCGGCGTCGGCATCATCGACATCGAGGGCCTCTTCGGCATCCGCGCCATTCGCATGCAGAAGCGGATCGAGGTGGAAGTGAACCTCACCCTGTGGTCAGAGACGGACGACTACGAGCGCCTCGGCCTCGAGGAGCGCTACACGACGATCCTCGGCGTCCAAATCCCCATTGTCCGGGTCCCCATTTCCCCCGGCAAGAACATCACCGTCATCTCCGAAGTCATAGCCATGAACCACATGCTCAAGGTGTACGGCGAAAACTCGGCGCTCGAGTTCAGCAAGAGGCTCTCCCAGCAGCTGTCCCGGCAGTCTCTGACCAAAGACTACCTGGAATCGGACTTCGAATAGCGCCCCGCCCCTTCCCGAATCCCCTCAAATTCCCGCTTGGCGGCCGGGGCCCGGCCCGCTATAATATTGTCTTGTCGCCGCTCGGCGAGAAACCACCGTGCCGTCGCGCGGTACAAAGGGAGTATGAAGCGTAGGAACCTGTTGAAGGAATAGGATCGATGGACAAAGGTTATCGCCCCCTCGTGTCGGCCTTCGGGCTGCTGCTCTTGGCCGGTCTGCTGGCCGGCTGCGGAAAATCGGACAACCCCACCCTCGCCGTCGTCGGCGACTACGAAATCAAAGCCGCCGAGTTCAACGACTACTTCCGCAGCATCCGCTACCCGTTCCCGACCGCGCAGGACGAGTTCGCCAAGCGCCGCGAAATGCTCGACACGATTGTCGTCAACCGCCTCCTCATCCAGGCCGCCTACGAGAAGGGCATCGACCAGAGCGAGGAACTGGCCCGCCTCGTCGTCCAAAACCAGGACCGGCTGCTCGTCGACGTTCTCGCCCAGCGCCGGATCGCCGAGAAGTCCGTCCCCACCGAGCCCGAGATCCGCGAGTTCTGGGAGAAGCTCGAGTACAAGATCAAGGCCTCCCACATCCTCGTCGACAACCTCGACACGGCCAACGCCCTCCTCGCCCGCATCCAGAACGGCGAGAGTTTCGAGAAGCTCGCCTTCGATTACTCCCGCGATCCCTCGGCCAAGAAGAACAAGGGCGACCTCGGCTATTTCACCTGGGGCAGCATGATTTCGGCTTTCCAGGAAGCCGCGTTCGCCATGGCGCCCGGCGAGGTGTCCCCGCCCGTCCACACCGAGTACGGCTACCACATTATCAAGCTGGTCGACAAACTCCCCAACGAGTTCCGCGATTCTTTCGACAAGATGAAAATGGAAATCAAGCAGCAGCTGGAAAACCGGAAACGCTCCGAACTCTCCCGCGCCTACGTCGAGAGCCTGCGCACCAAGTTCCCGATCCACGTCGACACCGCCACCTGCCAGTACCTGCTCCACAAGCGTTCCATGCTCTACCCGCCCATGCTCCTGGAGACGCTCCCCCGGAACGATTTTGACGTCGAGCAGCTCGATCGGAGCGAGAAAGAACTCGTCCTGGCCACCTGGGACAACGGCCAGATCACGGTGCTGGAGTACCTCGACCTGGCCAAGAATCTCTCCCCGGCGATCCGCCCCGATTTCGACCAGTACGACTCGCTGGCCTCCGTCATCTTCACCATCAAGCTCCAGGACCTCCTCGTCGTCCAGGCCCACCGCGAGGGCATGGACAGCGACCCCGAGTACCAGCGCCGCCTCAAGCTCTTCAAGGAGCTGACGATGGCGATGATCATGCGGGACGATTCGCTCCCGGTGCCGCCGGCGCCCGATGACGGCATGGTGCGGCGGTACTACGATGAGCACCTCGACGAATTCACGGATCCGGCCAAAGTGCAGGTCTTTGAAATTCTCCTCTCCGACGAGCTCACGGCGGGGAAACTGGCCAAGGAAATCCGCTCCCTCCAGGGGTTCCGCGACAAGGCCATGGACCTGACCGAGCGTCCGGGCAAGCGCGCGGCCGGCGGCGACCTCGGCTACATCGACCGCAAGTGGTTTCCGGAGATCTACGACCTCGCCGTCAAAACGCCGGTCGGTCAGATCGGCGGCCCCGTCGTTACCCAGGGCAAGTACTCCATCTTCTACGTCGCCGACAAGATCAGCCCGACGGTGAAGGACTTTCTCGACGTCAAGGCGCAGATCCTCACCAAGCTGAAAGAAGAGCAGCGCGTGCAGGCGCTCGCCGTCTGGATCGAGGAGCGCAAAGCCCAGACGACCATCCGCATCAACGAGGACGCCCTCCGGACAACGATCGACATGGACAAGTACCCCCAGGGCGTGCCGCAGGGAGAGCAGGGCTGATGGCGGGCGCGGGACGCGGCCGCACGCCGCTCATCATCGTGGCCGCGCTGGCGGCTTTGTTCGCGGCGGGCCCGGCCGGGGCCGCGCGCGACACGGTCGACCGCATCGTCGCCGTCGTCGGCGACAAGGTCATTCTCGCCTCCGAGCTGGCCGGCCAGATGCAGCTGGCCGTGCTGCAATCCAAAAAGCAGCCGAAATCGGAGGAGGAGGTGGAGAAGCTCAAGCGCGAGGTGCTCGAGGAGATGATCTCCGACCAGCTCTTCCTCGTCGCCGCGGAACAGGACACCTCGGTGAAAGTGACCGACGAGGAGATCGACCAGGCGCTCGATCAGCAGGTGGCGCGCATCGCCGCCAACTTCCCGACCACCGCCGAGTTCGAGGCCGCCCTGTCGCAGGAGGGCCTCACCCTGCGCGATCTTAAGAAACGCTACCGCGACGACATCCGCGGCCAACTGCTCAAACAGCGCCTCGTCGGCCGCCGCCTCCAGTCGGTGTCGGTGTCGCGCCATGAGGTCGAGGCGTTCTACAGCCAGTTCCGCGACTCCATCCCGACCCAGCCCGAGGCGGTCAAGCTCGCCCACATTCTCCTGGCCCTTGCGCCGGCCCCGGCGGTCGACGATTCCGTGAAGACCCTCGCCGCCGCGCTCCGGCAGAGAGTCCTCGACGGCGCCGATTTCGCCGCCCTCTCGGCCCAGTATTCCTCGGGCGGCGCGGGCGCCAACGGCGGCGATCTCGGCTGGGTCTCCCGCGATGATGTGGTCGAGGAATTCGCCCGCGCCGCATTCAGTCTCCAGCCGGGCGACATCTCCGGCGTTGTCCGCACCCAGTTCGGCTACCACGTCATCCAGTGCGAGGACCGGCGGGACAACCAGGTCAGGCTCCGCCACATCCTCCTGGCTGTGCAGCCCACCCGCGAGGATACGCTGCAGACGAGCGAGCTGGCCGATTCGCTCATCGCCGAGGCCCGCGCGGGCGGGGATTTCGCCCAGATGGCCAAGGCGTACTCGGCCGACGACCGCACCCGGGCCACCGGCGGCGAACTCGGCTGGTTCGCGGTCAACGAACTCCCGGTTGAATTCGCCGCCGCCGTGAGAGAGTGGAAAACCCCGGGCGAAATCCGCGGCCCCGTCCTTACCGAATTCGGCATCCACATCCTCAAACTCCTTGCCTACCAGTCCGAGCACGAGTTCACTCTCGAGAACGACTACGACCGTCTCAAAGAGCTCGCCCGCCAGGAGAAGACCGCGCGCATGATTGAGGACTGGATTGATGATATCAAGGCCCGCACCTACATCGACTACCGCCTGGGGTCGTGATGCGCATCGATGACTACCTCTCGACCGTCGGCGTGGTCAGGCGCCGCACGGTCGCCAAGGAGTTGGGGCAAAACGGCCTGGTCACAGTCAACGGCCAGAAAGTCAAACCGGCCTACCAGGTCCGCCCCGGCGACGTCATCCACATCAAGGGCAGCCGCAGCGTCACCGTCGAAGTCATCGACATCCCCTCGGGTTCGGTGCCCAAAGAGCAGCGCGAGCGCTACTACCGGATCGTCGCCCACCCCTGACCGGTCCCTCCGGGCGTCCGGTTTTTCCGCGTTCCCCCGAACTTCCGCCCGGCCGCGTTGTTATCAGGAAGTGATACCGAACCCGGAACCGCTAGCCCCTTACGGGGCAAAGGGAAACGATGAGCAAGACAACCCGACCCGCCACCCGCGGCGAGCTAAAAGTGTCCGGCTGGAAGAGCCGCTCGGTCAAGGATGAATTGCGGGACAACCTGCGCGCCCGCATCGAGTCCGGCGAACCGGTTTTCCCGGGCATTGTTGGCTACGACAAGACTGTGCTCCCCGGCATAGAAAACGCCCTCCTCGCCCGCCACAACTTCATCCTTCTCGGTCTGCGGGGCCAGGCGAAGAGCCGCATTGTCCGCGGGCTGGAGACGCTGCTCGACGAGTATATCCCCGTCATCCCCGGCTCTCTGCTCAACGAGGACCCGCTTAGCCCGATCTCGCCCCGGGGGCGGCAGATGGTTGCCGAGATGGGCGACCGGATGCCGATTGCCTGGCTCCACCGCAGCGAGCGCTACCACGAGAAGCTCGCCACGCCCGACGTCTCCATCGCCGACCTCATCGGCGACATCGATCCGATCAAGGCGGCCCGCGAGAAGCTCGACATCTCCAACGAGGAGGTCATCCACTGGGGCATAATCCCCCGCACCAACCGGGGGATTTTCGCCATCAACGAACTTCCCGACCTCCAGCCGCGCATCCAGGTGGGGCTCCTGAACATCCTCGAGGAAAAGGACATCCAGGTCCGCGGTTTCCCCCTGCGCGTGCCGCTCGACATGCTCCTGGTGTTCACCGCCAACCCGGAGGACTACACCAACCGCGGGAACATCATCACCCCGCTCAAAGATCGCATCGACGCACAGATCATCACCCACTACCCGCGCACGCTGGCCGAGGCCCGTGCCATCACCGAGCACGAGGCCGACATCGCCGCCGCCGACATCCGCATCCCCGACCTCGTTCGCGACCTCATCGAGGAGGTGTCGTTCCAGGCCCGCGCCAGCGAATTTGTCGACCAGACCTCGGGCGTCTCCGCCCGCGTCTCCATCGCTGCCTACGAGGCTCTCGTCTCGAACATCGAGCGCCGCGTCCTCCGCTTCCGCGACCAGGACCGCTTCCCCCGCATGGCCGACGTCTACGCCATCATCCCGGCCGTCACCGGCAAAATCGAACTGGTGTACGAAGGGGAGCGGGAGGGTTCTGCGCTCGTGGCCCACAACCTGATCGGGCTGGCGGTCAAGGAGGTCTTTGCCCGGCACTTCCCCGAGCCGCGCCGGGAAAGGCGCCGCGGCGACCAGAGCTCGGCGGCCGACCGGGAAAACCCCTACGAGGCCATCACCGACTACTTCTCGTCCGGCCGCAAACTCGAGCTCTCCGACGACATGCCGTTCGACCGGTACAAGAAAGCGCTGACCTCGATTGCCGGGCTCGACCGCATCGTGCGGCGGTATTTCGACACCCGCGACGAACGGGAGTTTCTCCTGCGCATGGAGCTGGTGCTCGAGGGCCTGCACCAGTACAACGTGATTGCCCGCGAAATCCGCGATTCCGCGGTCAGCTACGGCGACGTGCTCTCGGACATGCTGCGCGGGATGGAGAGCGACCGCTGACCGGGCGCCGCCCCGCCGCCCGGGGGAGAGGCCATGCGATTCATATACTCCGAATGGAACGAGGAGCTGTTCCGCCGGCTCCGCCAGCTGGCCGACCTCATGGCCATCTACAACCACCTGCTCATACGGCTCGCCGGCGACGTCGAGGAAACCCTCCGGCTCATGCGGCGCCTGCAGGAGCAGGGAATCCTCGATGAGAAGTACGACCTCGACGAGTTCGAGGAGGAACTCCGCCGGAACCGCCTCATTGGAACCGGCCGCGACCGCCGGCTCCGCCTGACCGGCAAGGGGGAGCGCCGGCTCCGCCAGGACGCTTTCGACGCCGTGTTCCAGGGGATGAAAGCGGCCGGCCGGGGCAACCACCCGCTGCCGTACGAGGGGGGCTCGGCGGAGGAGCCGCTGCCCGAACGCCGCCCCTTCGAATTCGGCGACAGCCCCCGCCGCATCGATTACACGAGCTCGCTCTTCAACTCCGTTCTCCGCACCGGCGACCTCGGCCTCGACATGGCCGAGCGCGACCTCGAAGTCAACGAGGCCGAGCGCCTCGCCTCCTGTGCGACCGTCCTCATGATCGACATTTCGCATTCGATGATCCTCTACGGCGAGGATCGCTTCACTCCCGCCAAGCAGGTGGCCATGGCCTTCACCGAACTGATTCTCACGCGCTACCCCAAGGACGATCTCACCGTCGTTCTCTTCGGCGACACCGCCCGGCAGGTGCCGATCGAGGAGCTGCCCTACGTGAGCGTCGGCCCCTACCACACCAACACGCAGGCCGGCCTACGCATGGCCCGCCGGCTGCTCATGGCCAAGAAGCACGCCAACCGGCAGATCTTCATGATCACCGATGGCAAGCCGTCGATGATCACCCGGTCCAACGGCCGGCTCTATCGCAATCCGGTGGGCCTCGATCCCATGATCGTCAACCGCACTCTCGACGAGGCCGTGATCTGCCGCAAGAAGAAGA
The DNA here is from genome assembly GCA_017999435.1 of Candidatus Zixiibacteriota bacterium. Taxonomy (NCBI): domain Bacteria; kingdom Pseudomonadati; phylum Candidatus Zixiibacteriota; species Candidatus Zixiibacteriota bacterium. Next base: position 544,791 of record JAGNLV010000003.1, on the reverse strand, counting down.
TCCCGATCACCACTTTCATGGTGACCGATGATCCCTACCTGCGCACGTTCGTCGAGCGCCTCACCGAACTCAACCGGGGACGCGCCTACTTCGCCTCCGTTGACGACCTCGGCTCTTTCGTCATCTGGGATTTCGTGAGCCATCGGAGGAAGCGGTTGTAGGAGCGCCCGCCATCGCCCGCCGGCCCTCCCGCCGTCTCTCCCGTCCCGACCGGCCCGGCGTTGTCGGGGTAGACAAAAAGAGTTGACGGCCGCAGGCGCCGTCCCGCTTCTTACTTCCGTACGCAGCGGTATGCCCGGTTCCTTTACGCGCAGCCCGGAGATTGTCATGGATGGATTCTCGTTCGACACACTCGCCAGCCTGGTGCTGGTGCTCGGTTTGGTCTTTTGTGCTCTGGCTTATACTTGTCTCAGCGGGGCCGGCAAGGCCGCCCCGTGGTACTCCCGCGGTTTGAAACGGAACCACTTCGCCGGCCGCGGGTGGATCTTCATCTGGATCGCCGCGCTGCTGATCGTGGCGGCTTTCGTCTACTTCGCCTCTGAGGCGGTTCGGGGTTTCGCGGCCGGGTGGCACTCCCGGTTTCCGTCCCGCTGACCGCCCTTTGCGGTTCTGCGCATCTCATCCGGCGCCGCTGCGGCAGTGATCGTGTGCCGGGTGGCGCGACGCCCGCCGCCGTCGCTCAAAAAAAAACCTTCCCCCGCGCCCTGCCTGCATATCTTATCCCCGGCGGCCGAGGATCCCGGTCTTGTCCGGGTGCGTGTCCGGCCGCCGAACAAGAGAGACCCCGGGAGCCCCATGCGCCGAATGAAAGACAGCGACCTTGCCGCGTCCGCGCCGCGCGGGCCCAGGTACGGCTCGGCCCGCGTCTCGGCGGTCACCCGCGCGGCGTTGACCCTGATTTCGGTGGAGGGCGCGCTGGCCACCGTCTTCACCGTCCTCACCGGCGGCGCGTTTCTCACCGGCCTGGCCCTCCTGTGGGGGGCGAATGATTTCGAGATCGGGCTCTTGACGGCGGCGCCGTTTTTGGCGCCGATCGCGCAGCTCGCCTCCGCCTACCTCATTGACCGCACGGGCGCCCGCAAGCGCATTACCGTCCGCTACTCCGTCATCGCCCGCCAGTCCTGGTGGCTGATCGTGCCGGTGGCTCTGCTCCCGATCGGGTTCAAGCTGGAGATTCTCATCGCCGTCGTCATCGTGTGCGCGGTCGCCATCAACATCGCCACCGTCGGGTGGATGTCCTGGGTGGCCGACCTCGTGCCCGAGCGGATTCGCGGGCGTTTCTTTGGCACCCGCAACGTGGCGATTTCCCTGGCGACCCTGCTGGCCACCATGATCGGCGGCATCATTGTAGACTACTTTCGCCACCGGGGGCGCGAACCGGTGGGGTTCGCCGTCATCATCGCCGCCGCCGCGGCCTTCGCGGCCGCGGCCGCCGTCCTGCTCAACCGCACCCCCGACCGCCCGTCGCGCGGCGCCCGCATCGGCTGGGACCGCCTCGTCGAACCGCTCCGCAATCCCACCTTTCGGCACCTCCTGGTCGTCTTCTCTGCCTGGAACTGCGCCATCGGCATCGCCGCTCCCTTTTTCGCCCCCCACATGCTCACCAACCTCGGCATGAGTTTCACGCTCGTGGCCGCCTACAGCAGCGCCGCCGCTGTCATCGGAATGTTCATGAACCGACCCTGGGGCGCTCTCATCGACCGCTTCGGCTGCAAGCCGGTGATCGCGTTCACCGCCCTCGGCATCGGCTTTATCCCGCTCGTCTGGCTGTTTCCCACCGCCGGCCACCTGGGCATCCTCATCCCCGAGGTGATCTTCTCCGCCATCCTCTGGACCGGCTTCAATCTCGCGGCCTTCAACATCCCGATCGCCAACAGCCCGAGCGGCCGACGCAACGCCTACCTCGCCCTCTTCTCCATGGTCACCGGCATCGCCTTCTTCGCCGCCTCGCTGCTCGGCGGATACCTGGCCGAACGCTGGTCGGGCATGACCTGGCAGATCGGCGGCCGCACCTTCGTGAACTATCATCTCCTCTTCGCCATCTCCGCCGTGCTCAGGTTCGGCAGCGGGCTGTATGCCCTCACTTTCCACGAGCCCGCCGAGAAACGCCTGCCGGTGATGATTCAGTTCATGGGGTACTCGGTGCTCCGCGCCGTCTGGACCGGCCGCCACCTCTTTCCGAAACCCCCGCGCCTCCGTCCCAAACGGCCCGCCGATCCGACCAACAGCAAGCTCTCGCGTTAGCCTCGCCGGTCGGCGAATTTCCCGCCCGATGAGAATTGGTGTATCTGGCGGTCACTGAGCCTGCCCGAACCGCGGGGGAGAAGCGGCGGGAAATGCTCTGTCAGATCTCCGCACCGCGCTCGCCGCCGGCATCGCCGCCCCGGCAGTGCTCCTTCAGCCGCTGCCTATCCTCCCCGAAGGGCGGCTCGGCCGCGAGGCGGGGGAGAAGCTCCGCAATCGCCGTCCCCACCGCCGTCTCCGGGTGGGCCAGGCGGTAGTGCACCCGTTTCCCCGCCCGGCGGTCTTCCACCCAGCCGAGCAGTTTCAGCCGGGCGAGGTGCCGCGACACGGTCGGTTGCGGCAGCCCCAGAGTTGCAGCCAGATCGCCCACGCACAGCTCCCCCGCTGTCAGCAGCACGAGCAGCCGCAACCGGGTCGGGTCGGCCAGGGCTTTGAACTGGTCGTGCGGTGATATATTAATATTCATATATCCGCATATAAGTGAAATGACCTTGTGCGATCAAGGTTTTTCTTCCGGTAACCGATTGAAGATAAAGACGATGGCAATAAGGGACTGAAATAGTACGCTTTTTTCTGAAACCATCCCCCGGTCTGGGGTGTTAAACCGACATACCGATAGGTGGGATAGCCGATGCCGATGACGCCAATACAACACATCATCGCCCAAAAATATCCACAAACCGGTAATCGCGCTTGACTGGCCGGATAAAAAAACGTATACTGTACCATAAAACCTGAACCGCTGATGTACCCGTGTGAAGAGGAGTAACACCATGAGAAAAGTATTCACCGTCGCCCTCGTTCTGGCGGTCGCCATGATGTTTGCCGGCGCCGCAGCTTATGCCGATGGCTCCTGTGCCGTCAAGAAGACCGCGGAATCCGCCTCGGCCAAGTCGGCCTGCACGGCGGGCAAGACTGCCGAAGCCAAGATGACCTCGGCTGAGAATGCCGGCTGCTCCGGCCACAAGACCGGGGAGACGGCGATGACCGCGGCCGGCAGTTGCGCCAACGCCAAGTTCATGGCCGGCTGCGATCCGTCGTTCTGCACTCCCGAGGACTGCGCGGCCTGGGGCAAGATGTGTCAGGCCCACGGCGAGAACGCCGAAGTCCGCATGATGTCGGTCAAGGGCATGACCTGCACCGGCTGCGAGAACTCCATCAAGGCCGCCCTCGAGAAGGCGCCGGGTGTCCTCGAAGTCGCGAAGGTTGACCACAAGCGCGGCCTCGCCGTCGTCATCGTCGACAAGACCATGGCGAAGAACGACGACATGACCACCCTCGTGACCAACAAGGGTTACGAAGCTCAGATCATCCCGGCCGTCGCCACGACCGGCACCGCCGCTCCGGCGGCGAAGGTTTCCGACGGCGCGAAGAAGTCGTGCGCCGCGACCTGCGCCAAGCCGTGCGACAAGGCCAAGTCGACCGAGACCAAGGCGGGCGACAAGTCGACCTCGACCCCGCACTGATCACGGCCTCAGGCTTATAGACTGAACCCGAACGGCGGGAGCGATCGCTCCCGCCGTTTTCACGTGGCCTCTGCTCCCGCGCGCGCCGGTTTCCGCCCCTGCTCCTCGGCATTCTCCTTGACCAAATACTCCATTTTTGGCATCTTATTCCCGTTGACGTAGGGAGTTCAAATCGCCGGCCGCCCGGCCGCATAGACGCCGGAGTGTTTCCATGAAGTACACATTTGTTTCTCTCGCCCTCTGCCTGATTTTCGCAGGTTCGATCCTTGCCGAAGATCCCTTGCCGACTCAACCGCGAGGCAAAAGCATACGTGAGTACCTCACCCCCGACGGCCGGTTCGACCTCGACGCCGCTCGGCGCTCCGGCTACGAGGGCCCGCTTGATATCGAAGGCTTCCGCTCCGGCATCGACCCCGCCACCCGCGCGCCGCTGTTTCAGCCTGCCTCTCCCGCTTTCCCTGCCGACCACCCCGATGACATCTTCTGGGACAACAGCATTTCCCCCTCCATTCCCGGTGTTGACAGCGCCGTACGTGCAGCTATTGTCTACGATGGAAATCTCGTTGTTGGAGGTTCGTTTCAGGCCGCTGGTGATGTGGTGGCCTCCTACATCGCCTCCTGGAATGGTTCGGCGTGGTCCTCCCTCGGTTCGGGGATGAATAACTCCGTCTATGCCCTGACCGTACACAACGGCGACCTGATCGCGGGGGGAACCTTCACCACGGCGGGCGGGGCTAGTGCCAATCGCATCGCCTCCTGGGACGGTTCAGCGTGGTCCTCCCTCGGTTCAGGCATGAATGACTACGTCTTGGCCCTGACCGTGTACGACGGCGGCCTGATCGCGGGGGGAGATTTCACGATGGCAGGCGGAACCAGCGCCAATCGCATCGCCTCCTGGGACGGTTCAGCGTGGTCCTCCCTCGGTTCGGGCATGAGCGACTGGGTTCACGCCCTGACCGTATACGACGGCAACCTGATCGCGGGGGGAGAGTTCACGATGGCGGGGGGAACCAGCGCCAAGGGCATCGCCTCCTGGAACGGTTCGGCGTGGTCCTCCCTCGGTTCGGGGATGAATGGCTTCGTCCGTGCCCTGACCGTGTACGACGGCAGCCTGATCGCGGCGGGCTATTTCACGACGGCGGGCGGGACCAGCGCCGGCAGCATCGCCTCCTGGAACGGTTCGGTGTGGTCCCCCCTCGGTTCGGGTATAAATTACGAGGTCCGTGCCCTGACCGTCTACGACGGCAACCTGATCGCCGGGGGATATTTCGTAGTGGCGGGGGGAACCAGCGCCTACTGCATCGCCTCCTGGAACGGTTCGTCGTGGTCCCCCCTCGGTTCGGGGATGAATGACTACATCGGTACCCTGACCGTCTACGACGGCGACCTGATCGCCGGGGGATATTTCGCAACGGCGGGCGGAACCAACGCCAACTTCATTGCCTCCTGGAACGGTTCGTCGTGGTCCTCCCTCGGTTCGGGGATGGATTACGGGGTCTATGCCCTGACCGTGTACGGCGGCAACCTCATGGCGGGAGGATGGTTTAGCACGGCGGCCGGAACGAGTGCCAACTACATCGCCTCCTGGAACGGTTCGGCGTGGTCTTCCCTCGATTCGGGCATGAATGACTACGTCGAGGCCCTGACCGTGTACGACGGCAACCTGATCGCCGGGGGCCATTTCGACACCGCGGGCGGTACCAGCGCCAACTTCATTGCCTCCTGGGACGGCTCGGCGTGGTCCTCCCTCGGTTCGGGGATGGGTTACTACGGCTACGTCAATGGCCTGACCGTGTACGACGGCAACCTGATCGCGGGGGGATATTTCACCACGGCGGGCGGGACCAGCGCCGGTAGCATCGCTTCTTGGGACGGCTCGGCGTGGTCCTCCCTCGGTTCGGGCATGAGTGACTACGACAGCTACGTCTACGCCCTGACCGTATACGACGGCAACCTGATCGCGGGGGGATATTTCACCACGGCGGGCGGGACCACCGCCAACCACATCGCCTCCTGGGACGGTTCGGCGTGGTCTTCGCTCGGTTCGGGCATGAATGACGCAGTCGAGGCCTTGACCGTGTATGACGGCAACCTGATCGCGGGGGGAGAATTCACAACGGCGGGCGGGACCAGCGCCAGTTACATCGCCTCTTGGGACGGTTCGGCGTGGTCTTCGCTCGGTTCGGGCATGAATGACGCGGTCGAGGCCCTGACCGGGTACGGCGGCAACCTGATCGCGGGGGGCGGGTTCACGACGGCGGGCGGGACCAGCGCCAACCGCATCGCCTCCTGGAACGGTTCGGCGTGGTCTTCGCTCGGTTCGGGGATGAATGGCTACGTCTTGGCCCTGACCGTGTGCGGCGGGGCCCTTATCGCTGGGGGAGATTTCGCTATAGCAGGCAACAAGGTGTCGGGGCATTTGGCTTCCTGGACGAAATGCTGCAATGGAACCAGAGGGAATGTCAACTTCGATGCGGCGGGAGCGGTAACCGTGGCCGACATCACTTTCCTGATCAATCATGTTTTCCGCGGCGGGCCGGAGCCTGACTGCTTTGAGGAGGCGGATGTAACAGCAGACGGGAAGTTGGCGGTCGCGGACATCACGTTCCTCATAGCGTATGTATTCCGCGGCGGACCCGCGCCGGCGGCGTGTCCGTGAGGATGAATAGGGGAGGCGGTTTCCTCGCTCCGTCCCTGAGCTGCCCCACGTGCGACGTCCCGATCCGGGTCGAGGCGGGGGATCTCGATGAGGACAACGATTTCGACCTGGCCGCCCTTGCGACTCGGCCGCCTGCACCTCGCTTTTCTTTAACGGCAGCGACGCTACTTTCTCCGCCGCATAAACGTGGTCTGTTGGCGACTGCCCGCTCGGTATCTGCGTCACCGATCTGACCGGCGACAGCACTCCTGACCTCGCTGTCACGGGCCGCGACACCGACAAGCTCTCCGTCCTCGTTAACCGGATCTGCACCGACACCGAGTTTCCGCGGCGCCAGCGGCGGCGGGGAGTCGCAAATGGACGAGAACGATCGGCGGCGGCGGTTGGGGAAGTGGGGACCTGCGAAAAAGGCGTTTCGCGCTGTCGCATTCGAACGGCGCCGCGGCCCCGAATCCGCGCAATCATCACAAGCAGGGCGGCGGCGGTCCGGTCCCGAACAGGTAGCCGACGAGGGAAGTCAGATCGACGACGTTGACCGGGAGGAGACCGTCGATGTTGGCGGTGGCCGCCGACGGCGGTTCCGGACCGCCTCTGAACAGGTAGTCGACAAGGTAGATGAGGTCCGCGATATTCGGGCCGTCGCCGTTATAGTTGACGTCTCCGGTGCCGCAGATTTCCAGCTCTCCGGGGAGAAGGATCGGAACCACGGGACCCTGCGGGCAGGAGAGAAGCGGCTCATAACCGCCGTATGACAGGATGGCAATGGGGTTGGTCTGCCCGTGGTAACCTGAAGAGCACGTAAAGTAGATGCTGAGCAGAGCCCCGGTGTCGGGAAGAATCTCCTGTCCCGGCGGCGGATTGACCTCGTAGGTGGCGCACCTGTTCGAGGGATCGCAGTGGAGGAAACCGTGGTTCGCGATATCGGCCGTTCGCAGGCCGGCTGTCGACACGGAGTCGAGGCTCATGCTCAGGGGGCCGTTCCAGTCGAACGGTATCCTGATGCGATCCACGGGCTGCGTGTTTCTCGCACCGATGTCGAATCTGACCGATTCCTCAACCCGTCCCAGTCCGCCGGGGACAATCAGCGTGTCCGCCTGCGCCCATATGTAGTCGCTCCGGGTTCGGGTGAAAGCGCCGTGGGCGGTCACAATTGTGACTGAGACATCGTGCCGCCCCGGTCCCGTATACGTGTGGCTGGGATGCGGCACATCGGCCGAGTCGCCGTCGCCGAAACTCCAGGACCAGCTCAGGACATCCTCAAGCGTTTCCGAAGTGAACTGTACATCGAGCGGAACAGGTCCGGAGGCGACATCGGCCTCGAAACTGACCGAGACGATCCAGGACTCCAAACGATCCCGCAACCAACAGTGCATGCGGCCTGTCTGCTGCCGCGAGAACTCGTACCGACACCACAGGGGAGCGTAGCTCATGTGATTCTGCGGCTGAGTCGGTCCCCAGGCGATGTCCGTGCACGGGTCGGTCCCGGAGGGCGGGAGGCAGTAGTAGTTTTCGGGAGTGGGGTCGGTGTCGGAGCAGAAATCCCCGACCCAGTCGTTGGTCAGTTGTTGAGGAGACTCGTAGCAGACTCCGCACGGCTCCACCTCTTCGACCCCGTAGAAGGTGTGGTAGAGCCCCAGGGCGTGGCCCATCTCGTGGGTGAGGGTGCCGTCGTCATCGGGAGGCATGTGATTGCTGGCCATGAAGATACCGCCTCGCGGCCCCTCGGCGCCGGGCTCCCAGGGGTACGTTCCCCAAGAGAAGCTCTGGCCGTCGATGTCGACTCCGGTCACGAAGATGTTGCACTGGTACTCCGGATCCAACGCGTAGGTCTCCTTCATGAGGTTGCACTCGTCCCAGGAGTCGAGCACCCGAAACTGCGATGATGAAATAAACCGGTAATCGTAGCGGAACTGGATGCGGTAGGGCAGGAAGTCTGCGTTCATTGCAGCGACGGCGACGGCAAGATTGTCGGCGGAAAGCGACGGGTTGGCCCCATCGTCCCCGGTTATGATATGGAAGAACACGGCAATGGTAGTGATCGGCTGCCCGGGTGCGGGGATCCACGAATTGCGCACTTTCGGGCTGTCACACACACCCTCAGGCGGGCACATGAACCCCGCCGTTTTCCGCCCATACTGCCAATCATACCAGAATTGCGTGAGGCACCGGTGATCGTCGCGTTTCGGACCAGAGGGATTCCCGGGCCTGGCCGACTGCGCGTCGGTACTCACTGTGGTCAGACAGAACAGGATAACCGCACAGAACGCACTACGCATCAACGACTTCCGTTCTCGCTCGTTTCCGGATCTGCGATCCACTGTGGCCTTTCCTTGCCTGATTTATTCACAGGCCGGCCGCCTGAACATTGAGTCAGAGAAGGCTTCCACAGGTTATTTATCCAAAAACGTGGGCTTGGTTGCTGTATATCAAAGCCGAAAACAAATCCGCAGGAAATGCGAAATTGGGCAGCGGCAGGCAAGGCCTCAGACGAGTCGGATTCGATCTGTTCAGCGTCCCCTGCTGCCTTTGCCCATAGGCCGGAAACCCTCAGCCTCCGGCAAATGACGGCATAGCTCAGGCGTCTCCGCCGACAAGCTCTAACTTCATAGCCCGCAATGCAGGCCTTTCGGGCGCCACCGGCGCAGCACTCGGCCCCGCCGATACTTACAGTAGCGTCCCGACTCTCCGTATTATATCTTGCCGCCGATGGTGCACCTTATGAAGACAACCGCGCTCCGTTTCGCCCTCAGCCTCGCGCTCGCCCTGGCCGCGGCCTCCGGCGGCCGTGCCGCCAAGTACGCCGGCGAACCCTTCACGCTCGGCGCCGGTGCCCGCGGCCTCGCCCTCGGCGGCGCCGTGGCGGCCGGCCCGTTCGATGCCACGGCCGCCTACTGGAATCCGGCCGGCATGGCCCGCCTCGACGGTCACTATCTCACCGCAATGCACGCGGAAACCTTCGGCTCGCTGCTCAACCATGACTATGTCGGATTCACCAGTGCTTCCGCGGACTCTGCCTCCCCGATCCGGACGTATGGTTTCTACGTCTACTATCTCGGCGGGGGGGGCATCAAGATCACTCAGCTCGATGAGTTTAACTATCCCTACGTGGTCGAGGAGGAGAGCCACGCCGACATCCTGATCGGCGCCGCCCTCGCCGGCCGTCTCGCCGACCGCCTCGATTTCGGCCTCACGGCCAAGATCATCTACCGCGACATCGGCGTGAAGTCCGGCCAGGGTCTCACGGTCGATGCCGGTCTGCTCTACCGGGCCGCCGCGTGGGCCGATGTCGGGGTGATGGTCACCGACGTCACCACCGGTTTCATCCGCTATGGCGGCGACACGCTCGCGGGGGCGAACACCGAGTCGATTTACCCGACGGTCAAGCCCGGCCTGCGGCTCGAGCGGCGCTACCGCGAGTTCACGGGGCGGTTCATGATGAGCGGGGATGTGAAATTCGAAAGCCTCGAGGCGGCCGCCCAGTACTGGAGCGGCCCGCTCTCGCTGGACACCCACTTCGGCTGGGAAATCGGTTACCGCGAGCTGCTGTTCGGCCGCGCCGGCTTTGACATCGGCCGGTTCACGGCCGGCGGCGGCGTCGATGTCCGCCACGTCACGATCGATTTCGCCTACCTCCGCCAGACCGATTTCGACGATACTTTCCGGGTCAGCGCCGCGTATCGTTTTTAGCCGGCCCGCCCCGGCCGTCGCACCTGGCTCCTAGCGGGCGGTGCCGGTCGTATCTCTCGATGCCTGCACGAGGCGCTCGGCCTCCGCCCGGGCCGCCGGCCAGGCCATGGCGACCACAAACATCCCGCGGAGCTCTCCAACCGCGTACCCGGTCGCCTGATCCCCAGGGTAGACCTCCGCGAGTCGCTCCGCAACGCCGGCGGCGAGTTGGTCCGGCGTTCCGTGGCACGAGAGGCACAGCCCGCCGATCCGGATCGGCCGGTAGTAGACGAAGCTGGAGTCGCCGCGCTCGTCGGCCAGCCATTCGGTGAGAGCTTGGTCGGCCAGGGCGGTGTCGCTGAATTTCGCCAGGGCCGCGCGCTGGCGGTCATCGGCGGCTTGCTCCGGGCGGCGCGGCCGGTCGGATACCCGGGCGATTGACCATGCCCCCACCCGGCTGTGCTGCGCGGCAATCTCGGGCGCCCGCGTGCGGCAGACCTCAATCGCGGCCGCCGCCCCACCCGTGTTCATGGCCGCCATCAACTCCCCCCTCAGATCCTGCTGAAACCGGTCGGTCACGAGAGCGGCCGCCTGGGTCAGGGTGGCCGCAAGATCGGGCGCGTCCACCGCCGGGCGGCGCTCGCCGGCGCCGCATCCGAGACCCAGCAGTACGAAAGAAACAATCAGGCTGATTCGCATATCACCTCCGATTTGTCCGGACACCGGGAGAAGCTACACCATCGCGACCGCACAGGCAAACCCTTTGCCGCCCCGCGCGGGCATAGACCCCCCGGCCCGGAGCGCGCCGGGAACTGAACTCCCGATGGCTGTGTTCTACGAGCGGACAGCAGAGAATTCACCCCGACACAGAGAGTGCTTTCGAGCGGCGGCGTGGTGAGAATTGCGGCGCCGACAGGAGGCCGGGACGCGGCAGCCGCGTGACACCAAGGGGGGGCCGTGCGCCCCTAGAAGTCGAACCCCGCCCGCAGGTAGAGCTGCTCGTGGTCGTCCGCGCTCACCCCGTAGCCGATCTCGACCGGCCCGATCGGGGCGTCCAGCGCGAGACTGATGCCCGCGCCGTGCCGCACCGACGACAGCCGGATCTCCTCCAGCGCGTCGTGCACATCACCGACATCGTACCGGAGCGAGAGGTAGAACCGCAGCGGCAGGGCCAGCCGCAACTCCTGGCTGAGCACGAGCATCTGGTCTCCGGCCAACTGGTGCGTCCGGTAGCCGGCCAGGGAGTGCATGCCGCCCAGGTAGAATTTCTCCGACCAGGGCAGGGCCGGGCGCGAGAGCCCGGCCGCGGCCCGGGGATGATAGGTGAGCCAACCGCACAGCGGGAAGTACGCTTCGAGCGACCCCGAAAACCGCGTATACTCGGCATCGCCGCCGACCAGTTTCCCCGCCTGCTGCAACTGGAGGTAGATGCGCTCGCCGGTGCGCGGGAACGGTACCCGGTCGAGCGTCTCGATCATCGACTCGATTTCGAGGATGCGCAGGCCGAAATCGCTCTCGACCGAGCCGTCCGGCTCGTGCGAGTACTCGACCTGCTCCACCACCAGGCCGGCCGTGACCGTCCCCAGCCGGGCGATCTGCTGGCCCAGACGGATCTCGATGCCGGCCTTCGACTCCCGGCGCGCGCCGATCAGCGAGTCATCGGCATCGTACAGGTGGCGGTCCAGGAGGGTACGGTACCCGCTGATCGTGCTCGTGAGGTAGGTCTTGAATATGCGGTCGGCGCGCAACCCGACATGATAGTCCTGCCGGTCGGGGGAGTAGCGCGCGTGCACCAGCCCCTCCACCCCGATCCCGCCGAGGTTGTCGTCGGCCAGTTCGATGAATTCCTCCGACTCGTACTCGTCGTCCCAGTGCCAGCCCAGCCGCACCTGCGGGTAGGCCTTTTCCTCCACGCCGATGACTACGACCGGCCGCCCGCCGGAGGGGCGGATGTCGATGGTGACCCGGTCGAAGAGATCGGTGCCGTAGATGTTCTTGAGTCCCGCGGCGGCCTGCGCCGTCGAATAGGGCTCCCCCGATCGCAGCGGGCAGTGGGCGCGCACGTACCAGGGGCGGGTGCGCCGCACGCCGTCCACCGCGATATCCCGCACCAGCGCTTCGTCGATCACGATCGTGATGCGCGCCCGGTCGGGATCGACAGACGTCCGGCGGATGCAGGCGAGGTCCCAGCCTGCGGCGGCGTACCGGCCGAGGATGCGGTCGAGGCCGCGCCGAAGGCTGGCCGGCGTCACCGCCGAATCGCCAAGCGCCAGGGTTTCCTCCATGTCGCTGTCGTCGAAACGGGTGTTGCCGAAGAAGAGGAAGGCCGCGGCACCGGGCGCGAAATTGGCGAATCCATTGAGGCGAAGCTCAACTGCCTCCCCCGGCGCGCCGCCGCCCGTCGCCGGCTCCAGCACGGCCTCCAGACGGAACAGGTCGAGAGCGCGCACCAGCCGCTTCAGTTCCCGGATAAGCCCGGCGCGGGTGAACGGGCGATTCAGGAGCGCATCCCGAAAGATCGCCTGGGCCTCCGGGCTGAAGGTCGCCGCGGCCACGCTCGCGACTGTAAACTCAGTGTGGTCAACCCGCTGCTCCAGCAGGCGCCGGAGACTGTCGGCCGCCGCCAGGGCGGCCCGGTAGCCGAGCGCGATGAGGCTGTCGCTGAACCGGTAGTCCGTCGATTGAATGCCGGGCGGCGCCGGCTCGAGGACGAAATTCGCCTCGTCGAGCGACTCCCGCAGCCGCTGCGCCGTCATGATCGTCGTCGCCTGGTCGGCGATGTCGAGCGGCGTCACCAGCTCCTCCCGGCTCCGCAGCGTGCTCGCCGTGTTCACCGCCACCACGAAATCGGTGGAGTCGGACAGATCGCGCACCACGTCGACCGGCACCGGATCCACCATGCCCCCGTCCATGAGAAACTTGCCGTCGATCTCCAGGCCGGTGAAAGCCAGCGGGAACGCCATGGTCGCCCGCATGGCGTCGGCAAGCGAGCCGCTCCGCAGCACCTCCTGCTGACCGCTGATGATGTCGGTGCTGACGGCCGCGTAGGGCACGCGCAGGCGGCTGAAGTCCCCGTCGGACCGGTACGTCGCCTGGGTCGTCAGCTCCGTCAGGACGTTCGTGAGGTACTGGGCCGAGGTGAGCGCCTGCGGGATTTGCGGCCGCAGGCCCTCGAAGCGCAGCCTGATCAGGTCGCGCCCGTGTTCGCGCCGCCGCGTCTGCAGCATGGTCGCGCGGGGCGGGGTGTTCTGGAAGAGCGCGGCGAAATCAAGCCCGTGCACGATTTCCTCGAGCTCGGCCGGGCTGTAGCCGGCGGCGTAAAGCCCGCCGACGACCCCGCCCATGGAGGTGCCGGCGATGGCGACCACCCGGATACCCGTTTCTTCGAATGCCCGCAGCGCGCCGATCCCGGCCAGCCCGCGAATGCCCCCGCCCGAGAGCGCCAGGAGCACCGGGTAACCCGCCTCCTCCGCCCACGGATCAAGGCCGTCGAGCCCGCCGATAATGATCGGACGGTTCTCGGCGTGCAGCAGGGACACCAGAAGCAGACTGCACAGGAGCGTCAACGCGGGAGTTTTCACTTGCCAAGCCTAACGGGTCGTCAATTCCTTATCGGGGCGGCGATACGTGTCACCGCCAATAAAATATGCAGGTCACCGGCACGGAATTAAAAAATCTGCAGGCGCTCCTGACCAAGAAGGGGCGGCGGCGTCAGGGACGCTTCCTCGCCGAGGGGATCCGCCTGCTCGAGGAGTCGCTGCGTCACTCGTTTCGGCCGGATGAAGTGTTCTACGCGCCCGCCGACCTCAGCGCGCGCGGCCGCGAACTGGCGGCGCGCTTTCGCGCCGCCCGGGTTCCCTGCCGCGAGCTGTCGGTCCGCCAGCTCTCCAAGCTGGCCGACACGCCCGCTCCGCAGGGCATCGTCGGCGTCTTTACCATTCCCCGGATCGACCCGGCCGAACTTTGTGCGCGCCGCCACCGTACCATTCTTGTGTGCGAAAACGTGGCCGATCCGGGCAACCTCGGCACGCTCCTGCGGTCCGCGCTCGCGTTCGGTTTCCGGTTGGTGGTGACGGTCGGGACGACGGCTGAGCCGTTTGCACCCAAAGTTGTGCGTTCGTCGGCCGGGGCCGTCTTCGGCGTCCGGATCGCCGCCGCCGACTGCGACACCCTCGCGCGTCTGGTGGCGAGCGAGGGGATCACCCTGCTGGCGGCCGGGCGCGGGGGGACGCAGACGCTGAGCGAATCTCTCCGCCCGGACCCGGCGGCCCGCTACGCGCTCGCGGTGGGGTCGGAGGCGGAGGGCCTGTCCGACCGGATGCGGGCGCTGGCGGCCTGCACCGTCCGCGTGGCCCACGCCCCCGAGGTCGAGTCGCTCAACGCGGCGGTCGCGGGATCAATACTCATGAAAGGGATTTATGACTCGCTCTCATAGCCGACCGGCCCGGCGCGCCGCCTGCGCGCTGTTGGCCGCCGCAGTGGTGGGTATCGGCCCGGCCCGGGCGCAGGAAATTCACGACGCCGGCGAGGGCCGCTTCGCCACCCGCCCGCTGACTGTCGCCGCCCCGCTGGCCCCCGGCGAGAAGCTGCTCGTCCGCTCGGCCGCCACGCTGGCCGGAAAGATCACCATCCGCGCTACCGAAACCGACCGGGCCGTCGTCGTCTACACCAAGCAGGCCGTCACCGACTCGCGCTCCCGCGCCGTCGACTACATCGACCTCATCGCTGTCGACATCGGCCGCGTTGCCGACGGCGCCCGGCTCCAGTTGCGCGCGCCCAACCCCGCGCCGTGGAGCGGCGCCGAGTCGGGGAGCGTCGACGCGGAAATCCGCGTTCCTGAAAACGTCTTCGTCGATATCGACGCGCTCTATTTTGACGTCACGGCCGAGGGTCCGTTCAGCGGGGTGGTCAACCCGTCGTCGCTCGGGCGCCTGGAGGTCTACCGGGTGCGGGGACCGGTCGACCTCGGCACAGCCAACCGCCGCGTGATTCTCGAGGACGTCGCCGGCGACATTGCCGTCCGGACGAGCAACTCGACCCTCACGGCCTCCGATATCGAGAGCCGGGAGCACCAGGCGGTGTTCCGCAACGACGGCGGGGAGATCCGCATTGAGGGGCTCACCGGCGAAGTCAGCATCCGCAACGATTTCGGCCTCATCGACGTCACCGACTTCCGGCCGCTCGGACGGCGCAATGTGATCCGCGGCCAGTCCGCCCCGATCACGCTCGAGATCGCCGACCTGGGCGAGAGCCAGTTGGTGGTGAGCAACCGGTTCGAGGATGTCGACATCACCGCCGCCGCCGACCTGTCGGCGGTGATGTCGCTCGCGGTGGGGGAGAGCGGCCGGATCGAAGTGTCCGGTCTGCGGTTCCAGACCGACCTCGTCCAGCGCGACCGCCTCGGATTGGTGGTCGGCGGGGGACAAGGATTCATCAGCAGTTCCATCAGCGGCAGCGGCAACATCTACATTCGTGGCCGAGGCCAGGGAGAGGAATGATGCGGTTTCATCGCTGGACCGCGCTGCTTGCGGCAGCCGCGGCCATCCCGCTCGGGGCGAAGGCGCAGGAAGTGCCTTTTCCCGACGACGTGTTCTACTATGCGCCCGCGGCCACCGCGTTCGGCCCCGAAGCGGTTTGGGTCAACCCGGCCGTCCTCGGCCCCTACAAACCCGCCACCGTCGCTTTCATGGGCGACCTCGCCGAGGGTTCGGTTCTGAAAAACTGGGGCACCGTCATCACGCGACGGGGATTCGGACTGGCTTACCGGCGCATTGACAGCGACGCCGGGGAGGATTTCAAGGAATACGCGCTCGCCGGCGGCCTGTCGCTCGGTTCCTCGCTCTCGGTGGGGGGTTCCTACCGGTACTTTCCGTCCGGCCCCAGTCCCTACGATCACCGCCACTACTGGAACATCGGCCTCACCTCGCGCGGCAATAGCCCCTTCGCCGTGGGCGCGGTCTGGTCGAACCTGAACCGGTCCGAGCTTGAGGGCGAGGACACCCGCGTCATCCAGCGCTATTCGCTCGGCTACCGGCCGCAGGGGGCGACGGTTACGCTTGCGGTCGACGCCCTCTCGTCGGCCGCCGCCGCCGAGGATGACTGGACCTACATCTACCACGCGCAAGTCATCCCCGCCACCGGCCTCTCCATCGAGGCGTTCGTCGACTCCGACGGCAACTTCGAGATCGGCGCGCGGGCCAACCTGCTGGAGTATTTCGTCGGGACGCAGAGCCACTTCGATTCCGACGCCGGCCATCGTTTCAGCCACCTCGTCGTGGGGGCCACCGATTCGCGCCAGCCGTCGCTGATCCGCGGGTCGGCGCGCCGTCTGTCCGTGTCCGTGAGCGGGGCTGCCGACGAGAACCCGGTGCAGACATTCTTCGGCGCGCGGCGTCCCGCCTTCGCCGATCTCGTGCTCGGCATCTACCGGGCGGCCGGCGACCCGGGCGTGGGGGAGATGGTGCTCCATCTGGACAACCTCCGCCTCACCCTCGCCCAGGCCCAGGAAATGCGCGAGGCCATGGCGTGGTTCCGGGCGCAGGGGAAAAGCATCGTCAGCCACCTCACCGGACCGAACAACATCGCCTACTACGTCGCCTGCGCCGGCGACTCGATCCTCATCCCGCCGGTCAGCGACCTCGACCTCATCGGCCTCCGGGCCGAACTGACTTTCTTTGCCGGGACGATGGAGAAGCTCGGCGTGGCCGCGGACATGGTACGTATCGGCGACTACAAGACCGCCCCGGAGGCGTACACGATGCGGACGCCGTCGGAGGCAAACCGGGAGATGACCAACCGGCTGCTCGATGACCTCTACGCCCAGTTCGTGGGCGGCCTGGCGGAGGGGCGCGGCATGGACCCGGAGGCCATGCGCGGCCTGATCGACAGCGGGCCCTACACCTCGACTGAGGCCCTCGACCTCGGCCTGGTCGACGGGCTCACCTATCGGGACCGCTTGGTCCCCGACAAGTTTCTCAGTCCGCTGCCGGAAATCAGTTTCCGCGCCTACCGGGCCGACACGCTGATGAACGACGGTTGGCCGCCGCTGCCCGAAATCGCCGTCGTGTACGCCGACGGGGAAATCCAGCCCGAGGGGGCTGCGGATCCCAGCCCGCTCTCGGGCCGCGGCCGCGAGGTGACCCCGGCGCTCATGGAGAGCGCCTTCGGGCAGGCGCTCGCCAACCCGCAGGTGCAGGGAGTCGTGTTCCGCATCGACTCTCCCGGCGGCTACGCCCTGGCCGGCAACGAGATCTTCCATCGGGCCGAGCTGGCCGCCCGGCAGAAGCCGGTGGTGGTCTCGATGGGTTCGCGGGCCGCCTCCGGCGGGTACTACATCGCCATGGCCGGCAGACACATCTTCGCCGACCCCGCCACCATCACCGGTTCGATCGGCATCTTCGGCGGCAAACCGGTGCTGGCCGGACTCTACGACAAGATCGAGCTGGGCAAAGAGCTGTTCACCCGAGGCCGGCACGCCGGCATGATGACTTCGATGCGCCCGTTCACCGACGAGGAACGGGCCCGCCTCGGCGCCATGCTCGGCGCCTTCTACGACCACTTCGTCGGACTGGTGGCGGAAAACCGCCGCCTTCCCCGCGACAGCATCGACCAGCTCGGCCGCGGCCGGGTGTGGACCGGACAGGCAGGGCGGGAGCACGGTCTGGTCGACGAGCTCGGCGGCCTCAAGCAGGCGCTCGACTACACCGCCTCGCACCTGGGCCTCCGGGAATACCGGGTCGTGCGCTATCCCGAACGCCGGCGGCTGATCGACCTGCCCCAGGTGCCCGTGCTCGGCTGGCTGGGCCGCTGGGCCGGTCTCGTCGGCGAGGAGGTGCGGGCGGCCGCCGCTCCGCTGGCGGATCTCCCGGAGGGCGAGCTCCTGGCCCGCCTCCCCTACGACATCGATATTCGCTGAGGCCGGCAAAAGAAAACCCGCCCGCAGGCGGGTTTTCGGTTTTTCAGTGCGGGTAGCCTTTTAGAAGTCCGCGTCTGCGTACCCGACGTGCTCCTGCTTCCACCCGCTGCGCTGGAACACGCGGATCATTGGCGTTTCCGGAGGCAGCTTGTAGGGATCATCGAGGTCAGTATCGTACAACCAGTCGCGGTTCGGCGGGTCGTAGTAGGTTCCGTTCCACGTGCCAGTAGCCTGTCGGGACGCCCACAGGTTGACGGCCGAGCCCTTCCACCGGAGCGTCTTCCCGTTCCAGGTCTCCAGGAATCGGGGGAGGTTCTCGAATCCGCCGCTGTAATCGCTGGAGGTCGTTTCCACGTTTCCGGTTGCGTAGCAGGCATTGACGACGGTAGTGGTAGCGACCCGCTGAGTTTTGCTGAGCGTGCTCTTGCTGTCATCCCAGGCGGATGACAGGAAGGTGATGGCATCGGCAATGAGGGCCGCCGGTTTCTTGTCAGTCGCATTGTAGTTTCCGACGACATACATAGGATTCTCGCTGACGACCGACAGACCCCCGTCCAACTCATCGGCGTTCTTAATCCGGAGGGCCGGAAAGTCCGAGGTCTGGTCGGAGAAGTAAATCACTCCGTTGGCCGGCCCATAGCCCTCATCATACAGCTTGCCCAGGTCGAGCTCCATGGGGTCCACCCACTTCTTCTCCCGCTGATCGTAGAACTTGTCATCGGAGGAGGAAATGATGTTGCGGGACGTCATGTCGGCCGTGATGTCGGTCCAGATGCCGCCGACCCGCTGGAAAGCCCGGCCGTCGATGAATTTCAGGGTCGCCTTGTTCTCATAGGAATCCACGTTGCCGGCGGCCCGCTCGATCAATCTGTGCGGATCGCCGCCCGCCTCCTGCGAGAGCGGCAGATTGAGCGACTCCTGGCCGTGGGCGGCATCCTGCACCCGCCCCTGCCAGCGCCCCACCGATGAATCATACCACTGCGGGTCGCCCGCATCCAGCCAACCCGATCCCTGCTTCATCGAGACAAAGGCCCCGGACGCGCTCTTGATCTGAACATCGCCGTACCCGGCGCTGCCGGGACCTTTGCGGCCGTGGCGAATGTCCCCCGCCGCGGTCACGTAGCTGTTCATGCGGAGCGTGTTGTTCGACTGCAGGTACATGTTGCCGTTGGAGTGTACGCGGCCGATCAGGTTCATCTCCGGACCGGGCGCGATTTCCAGATCGTTGTCGTAGAACACGGCAAACTGAAAGAGGGGAACCAGGGCCACCTCAAACGATTGCGACAACGTCACCTTCGCGCCGTCCTGAAGATTCTCCGCCTCCGAGGTGATGGTGAAGGACTTCACCAGCGCGTGCAACCCGGCCAGCGTGCCGCTGGTCAAAATGCGCGGAGAGGCCGCACCATCGTCGGCAGTGGTGAAGGTCACCAGGCAGTTGTTCAGGTTGGAGGTGCCGGAGGGGAGTACCGCAGGCGGCAGCCCGGTGCTGTCATACTCGTACCGCATCGCTGCCGCGGCGTCCGCCAGCCCCGCCTCGGCGGCATAGAACGCCTTCATCTCGTGCAGTTCGTTGCCGGCTATCTTCATTTCGTCGTCCGAGGTGGACAAGGCCGCGATGCCGAGCAGCGTCAGCATCACCACCAGGATCAGAGCGATGAAGGTGGCGAAGCCGCGGTGCCCGGCAGTTGTCGGCAGTCGCGTCGTCATAGCGCTTTTCCTCCAACTAGATGCCCACGTTGCGCAGAAAGACGGATGTCGTGAACGTGCGCCGCCGGTAAGCGTCGCTGTGTCCCGTCACCTCCGCCATTTCATGGTCCGGGCGATTTGAGCGGGCCGTAATGCTGATCAGGACCTCGCGCACATCGCTCACCACGACCGGAACATCGACCACAAGGCCGTTCTTCATGCGGTACTGCAGCTGAAGATCCTCTACGTTTTCCGCGAAAACCTGCGGCGTTTGGCCCGGCACCTTGACCGTCAGCGCCGGGTGCTGTGGGTCGGTCGTCGTGTCGACATAGAACGTCACTTGCCTGGCGGTCAGGACCAGCGCATCCTTGGCGTACGCTTTGGACAGAACCATCGTGCCGTGCCTCAAGACCCGTGCGCCGGTCTGCACCTCGCTGAGCGCAAGCCATTCGCCGCCGCCCGAATCGGGTTCGAGGATGTAGACCCACTCACCGGGCTGGAAACAGCCGACATCGGTGGCGCACGTGAGATCCGAGGACGGCGTCGCCATCGCCTCCGCCAGGTAAGTCTCACAGTTGTCCGTGCGGTACCTGATGACAATCGTGTCCGGGTCGGTATTGAACGCCGAAAGCGGCATCATTTCCAGCGGCAAGCCGTGGCCGGTCATGCGAATGTGCCGCGCCAATTCATCGATTGAGGCGCGGGCGTTCTGCTGCACCAGGGTCACGTCATCCTGCGAGATATAGGTACGGTGCTGGGTGATGTAGAGCCCAAACAGCGCGGTCGTGATGACGCCCATGACCACCAAGGCAATCAGCACTTCCAGAAGCGATGTCCCTCGGGCGCCGGAGGTGTGTTCGCGTGTCTGTGCCATAGGCGCACCTCCTAAAGAGAGTCCGAGGTGATGTACGCCGTGAGGGAGTTGGTGCGGCTCCGAGTTCCGGCATCGACCCAGTTGGCGCTGATGTCGACGCGCCGCAGATAGTTGCCGATCGGCGTGCACGTCCAGGAAACATCGACGCCTTCGGCCGATGCCGTCCCGTTCGAGAAGTCGCCTGTGCTCTGTATGTGCTCCAGCCGCTGCTGCATCATTTGCGTGGCCACAGTCGTCTTGTTGGCCCAATGATTGCCGTGAAGAGCCGTCACGCCCATTCCCAGGAGCAACAACAGGGAAGCGCTTATGACTACCATCGCCACCAGGACTTCCAGCAGGGTCAGGCCCCGTTGATCCCGACAGCGTGACATCGGCATCTTATCCCTCCTTTCCGCAACGCTCGCTGACCTAGTTTCAGGCAAAACCGGTGCCGCTGACCAGAAGTGGCGGCCTAAAGCGGGCGCGGCTCTTATCTAACCTGCGGGCAAGATCTTACAGCGGGCCCAGGATCTCCCGCACGTGAATACGAGCTCGCGAGTGTTGCTCGAACTCCCTAATCTGTGGGTCAAGTCCAAGACTTTCCCACCGGCCACAATCGACTTGCGCCCGCCCGGCCGAATCCCTATACAGGAGCACGGTCGGAGCCCCCGGCGCGGCGGCGAATCCCCGCCCGGAGTCCCGAACAGACAGGATATACACACATCGGAGTTGCCCATGGCCAGAACGTATAAGATGTACCTCGGCGGCGAATGGGTCGACCGCGCCGACAAGATCGCGGTCGCCAATCCCTTCAACGATGAGATCGTCGGGGCTGCGGCTTCGGCCTCGGCCGAGGACTACACGCAGGCCATCGAAATCGCGCACCGGACATTCGCCGTCACACGCGATCTCCCTGCATACAAACGCTCGGAAACCTGCCTCGCGGTGGCCAACGGGCTCGAGAAGAACATCGAGCAGTTCACGAAAATGATGTGCCGCGAACTCGGCAAGGCGTACAGAGATTCGCGGGCCGAGGTGAAACGGGCGATCGGCGTCTTCACGGTCGCGGCCGAAGAGGCCAGGCGGATCGGCGGGGAGATCATCGATCTGGACTGGGCGGCGGGGAGCGAGGAGCGCGTCGGCCTGGTGCGGCGGTTCCCCCGGGGGGTGGTCGCCGGGATCGCGCCGTTCAATTTCCCGCTCAATCTGGTGGCCCACAAGATCGCCCCGGCAATCGCCGCCGGCAACACTATCGTCCTCAAACCGGCCAGCAAGACCCCGCTCATCGCCCTCATGCTCGCGGCGCTCATCGACAAGACCGACCACCCCAAGGGCGCCGTCTCGATCCTCCCCGGTTCCTCGGCGGCGGCGGCGCCGCTGCTGGAGGACCGCCGCGTCCGGCTCATCACGTTCACCGGCTCCTCAGCGGTCGGCTGGTGGATCAAGAAACACGCCGCCGAGAAGGAGGTCGTGCTGGAACTCGGCGGTAACGCGGGAGTGGCGGTGGCCGACGATGCCGACCTAGCGTATGCCGTCGAGCGCCTCGCCTACGGCGCCTTCGCGGTCGCCGGGCAATCGTGCATCTCGGTTCAGCGCATTTTTGTGCATGAGGACGTGTACGATGAGTTTGTCCGGCGGTTGAAAGCCCGGGTCAAACGGATCACGGTCGGCGACCCGCTCGACCCGAACGTCGACATGGGGATGATGGTCGACCGGGCGTCGGTGCAGGCGACCCTCGACACCCTCCGCCGGGCGGTCGCCCAGGGAGCGAAAGTGATCGCCGGCGGCAAAGCGCTCTGTGACGGCCGCACGCTCGAGCCGACTCTGCTGGAGAATGTCAAGGCCGACATGGATGTCTGCTCCAAAGAGGCCTTCGCCCCGCTCGCGGTCCTCATGAAGTACCGCGACTTCCACCGTGTGGTCGATGCGATCAACGACTCGGACTACGGCCTGCAGGCCGGCATCTTCACCCAGCGAATCAAGGACATCTGGTACGCTTTCGAGCGGATCGAGGCGGGCGGAGTGGTCGTCAACGACATCCCCACCTACCGCGCCGACCACCAGCCCTACGGCGGGATGAAGAGCTCCGGCGTGGGCCGGGAAGGGGTCCGCTACGCCATCCAGGACCAGACCGAAGTGAAGATTCTCTCGTTGAACCTGAAATAGGGTCATGACGCCGCGATCCGACAATCCCGCACGCCGCCGGGTCTCCTCCGGCTCCCCCTACGAGGAGCCGTTCGGGTTCTGCCGGGCGATCCGGGTCGGCAACGCCATCCATGTGGCGGGCACAGGGCCGATCGCAGCCGATGGCTCCACGGGCGCGCCGGGCGATCCGTACGGGCAGACGATGCGATGCCTCGAGATCATTCGCACCGCTATCGAGCAACTCGGCGGGCGGGCGGCCGATGTGGTGCGCACCCGCATATATGTGACCGACCTCACGCGCCAGGACGAAATCGGCCGCGCCCATGGCGAGTTTTTCCGCGAGATCAACCCGGCCGCCACCATGATCGGCGTGGCCGGCCTTGTCCGCGCCGATTGGTATGTCGAGATCGAAGCCGAGGCTATCGTCGACGAGTGAGCGGGAGCGCGGCAACCGAAGGCCCGCCGGGCGCCGAACACGGCGCCCCGGCGCGCGCGAGAAAGGAGCAACCGCGACATGAAATTCCGCGTCATCAAACACCACCAGGCCGCCGGCGGCCCGTCGCGCGAGCTGGAATCCGGCGAACGCCTCCAGTTCGAACGCCGCCCGAGCGAGTACGAGGGCTGGGTGTGGTGCACCGCTGAGGACGGCGGCGGGGGGTGGGTGCCGGAAACCTGGCTCACGATCACGCAAGACCCCGCGGGCGGCGCGACGGCCGGCTGGTGCTTTCTCAAACGAGACTACAGCCCCGAGGAACTCACCGTCCACCCGGGGGATATCCTCGAGGGCCGCCGCGAGGAGTCGGGCTGGTTGTGGGCGTGCACCGCCGACGGCCGCAAGGGCTGGGTGCCGCGCGACGCCGTCGAACCGGTGTAACCGGATTACCCAGCACGGCGGCGCGGCGTTCGCCGGCCGCGCCTGCCCTGTCCCGCCGCCGGACTACCCGGCCAGCCGGTCAAGCGCCGCGCGGTCAATCGACCACTCGTACCCCTCGCTGGACAGCTCGAATCCCATAGCCCGGTTCACGAGATGGATCGGCTCGTTGACCGCGCGCATCTCGGTCCAGATGTAGCGGCTTTGCGGGAAATCCTCGCCGGTGCGCACAAACAGGGCCGCTTTGAGCCACTTCGAGAGCCCCCGGCCCCGCCAGGCGCGCTCGATTCCGGTCATCGCCTGGTGCCACTCCGTGGGCGGGTCGTCATGGGTCGCCATGTTCGAGTGCCCGATCATCCGGCCCTCCCCGTCGAGCAGCGCCCCGGTGTACAGGTACTGCCCGTTGCGCCGCCGCAGCGCCTCGAATTTGCGCACCTCCGCGCGCGTCATCGTGAATGGCGCCGCCGCCGTTCCCTCGTTGGGCATGTCGGCCAGAAACTGCCCGAACAAGGCGATCCAGGAATCGAGATGCCGTTCGGGGATCTCGGTGAATATCTCGATGCGCAGCGAGGGGAATTGTCGGGGAAACTCCGCCAGCCACTCGTTGATGAGGTCCCGGTTGGCGGTCCGGCGGTCGAGACGGTAGCGGTGGAGCCGGCTGAGAATTCGCCCGCCCCAGGTCTGCCGCAGGCTGTCGAGGTGGGCCTCCGCCGCCATGCAGTGGACCTCGCCACACCGGTTCTCCCGCATCGCGGCGGCAACCAGGCCCGCCGCGCGGGCCGAGAGCGGCGCGACCTCCAGCCCCGGCACGAAGTCGAACACGAGGAACATCACCGGCGGCGCAGTCTCCGAACCCGGCCGGACATGAATACCCAACCAGCCGACAACGGCTGAATCCTTAACGATTACCCACTCGCGGAATCCGTCCCGCAACGCCAGGCGCGCTTCGATGCGTTGCCGAAGCGCCTGGGCGGTGGACGGCGGCACATTCCCGAATCCCCGTGCGTGCATGTTCACGAGGAAACTGTGGAACTGCCGCCAGTGAGTGTCGGTGAATGCGGCCTCGTCGACGGACAGAAATGTGCACATAATCTTCGGTAGCTCCCTGTCAGCACTGGTTATCGGGAGTTAATATGCGGGGAGTGGGGGAGAGCGGCAATTGGGATTCGCACCGCCCCGTGAAAGGATAGGCCGGCACCTTAAGAGCCTTTCGGGGGACGAGATGCGGCGATAGATAAAGGGCAGGGTCGCAACGCGACCCCGCCCCGGTGTGCCCTACTAAGGGATTCGGTCCACCTTGGTTGGGACAGGTCGGTCAAAAGACCGATAGTAGTGTACACCGCCATTGTGTCATATTCTGTCACTTCAAAAAAAGATTTTTCACCTATTTTGTGTCTTTTCTCACTCTCGAGCTCTCGTGACTTCGGCGTAACAAATTGATTAATAGCCGCTTATGTCAGATCAGGCTCGCCCGCGGCTTGCGCGTGCCGAAAAAAACCGGTATGTTCATCGGGCGTTTTTCCGACCTGACCATCAACCAGCGAGGGCCACATGCAGTTCGGAGCTCACGAGTCAATTGCCGGCGGCGTCTTCACCGCCATTGAGCGCGGCCACCGGGCCACGTGCGATACGATCCAGATGTTCAACAAATCGAACAACCAGTGGAAAGCCAAAAAACTCACCACCGAAGAGATCGACCTGTTCTTCGCCCGTATCGAAGAAACCGGCGTCACCGCGGCGGTATCGCACTCCTCCTACCTGATCAACATCGCTTCCCCCGATGAAGCCCTCGCCGAGAAATCATACGCCTCGCTCAAAGAGGAAATGGAGCGCTGCCGCACGCTGCGGATCCCGGCTCTCGTGCTCCACCCCGGCTCGCATGTCGGGAGCGGGGAAGAGATCGGGATGCAGCGCGTCGCCCTCTCCATCAACCGTCTCTTTGACGAACTGCCGGACAACACGGTAACGTTGCTCCTGGAGACGACAGCCGGGCAGGGGAGCAATCTCGGCTGCACTTTCGAGCAACTGGCATATATGATCGATCGCGTCGACAACAAGGCTCAGATAGGCGTGTGTCTCGACACCTGCCACATCTTCGCGGCCGGTTACCCGATTGTCGAACCGGCGGACTACCGGAAAACGATGAAGCAGTTCGACGAGGTGATCGGTTGGGAACGCCTGAAAGTGATCCACGCCAACGACAGCCTGAAAGAGCTCGGGTCCAGGCGGGACCGCCACGAGCATATCGGGCGGGGGCATATCGGCCTGAAGGGATTCGGTAACTTCATTAATGACAGGCGGTTAAAGAAAATCCCCATGATCATCGAGACGCCCAAAGGCGATGATCTGACGGAGGATATCGAGAATCTGAAAGTGCTGCGCGGTTTGGTGAAGAAGAAGTAGGACCGGCGCAGCCGGTTCCCCTTCACCACTTAACCGGGCTGCCCCCACTCCGCAACTATCGCAGCAGAAGAGCCCGTGCCTGCGGTCTATCGTCCCAGGCGGTCGCTTTCCCCCTTCGCCCGACCTGTCCCGCGCAACGTGGGCGATGTGGTCCCCGTTATCCAGAGCCGCAGCCGGCGGACACAGCGGCACTTTCACACGATTGCCGTGCCGTCCGGCCCCGGCGGAAATCCGATGAGATCCGAGCGGAAGCGGGCGAACCTCCTGACCGGCCGGAATCAGCCTTGCCTTCGCCTTCGCCCCACCCTTAATTACGCTCTATGAAACTCGGCATCATCGGCAAACCGCAGGCGGGGAAGACGACGATTTTCAACGCCGCCTCCGGACAGCAGGAGGCGGTCGGCGATTTCAGTCAGGCGGCCCACCGGGCGATTATCAAAGTGCCCGACCCCCGGCTGGCCGTGCTGGCGGAGATCGAGGATCCCAAGAAGATCACGCCGGCGGAAATCGAATTTCTCGACGCTCCCGGGTTCACCGGCAAGGGGAAAGAGGCCGGAGCCGTCGAGATCAGCCAGGAGGTCCGCCTCATGGAGGCGCTCATCCTGGTGGTCGATGCCTTCTCGCCCGACGCCGCGCCGGAACGCGATCTCCGGAATTTGACCGAGGAGATGATCCTCTCCGACCTCTCCATTGTCGAAGGCAATCTCGACAAGAAGGGACGGAAGATGAAACTGACCGGGGACAAGTCGGCGACGCACGACCTCGAGCTGCTCGAAACGTGCCGCGCCCAACTCGAGGGGGAGCAGCCGCTCATCGATCTGGACATGGCGGAAGAGGACCTTAAAGCGCTCCGGGGATACTCCTTCCTGACGCTCAAGCCGCTCCTGATCGCGGTTAACATCGCCGAAGACGCGCTGGACCGGGCCGGGGCGATGCGCGAGGGGTATGCCGGCCTCGCGGCGCCGGGGAAGCGGGATGTGGCGGTCGTGTGCGGCCGGATCGAGGCCGAGCTGGCCGCGCTGCCTGAGATTGAGCGGGCCGCGTTCCTGGCCGACCTCGGGATCGCGACGCCGGCGGTCGACCAGGTGATCCGGAAGTCCTACGACCTGCTCGGTCTGATTTCGTTTCTCACGGCCGCCAAGCCGGAGGTGCGGGCGTGGACGATCCGCGCCGGCACGACGGCCCAGCGGGCGGCCGGCGTCATTCACAGCGACATCGAGCGCGGCTTCATTCGGGCCGAGGTCACGCGGTTCGAGGACTACGCCCGGTACCGCACGCCGGCGGCGCTCAAAGCGGCCGGCAAAACGCGCCTCGAGGGCAAGGACTATGTGGTGCAGGACGGCGACGTGATCCTGTTCCGCTTCAACGTGTAGGGATGCCGAAACGCGCCCCGCCCGTGCCGCGGCCGGGCCGGCCGCGCGGGAAAGTGCGACAACAGCCCGCCCCGCCCCGCGGGGCGTCACCGAATGAGGTATTGTGACCATGACGACCGACCAACCGCAGACTCCGGATGAGGCGAAGCAGGCGGCCGGCCCGCGCATCCTGCCCATTCTCCCGCTGAAAGGCACCATCGTCTATCCGTACCTCGTGGTGCCGCTGATGATACAGGATGCCGAGCAGGCCCGCCTCGTCGACGAGGCCCTCATGCGCGGCTCGCGGATCGGGCTCTTCCTCCAGAAGGACGCCGAACAGGAACACCCCGGCCCCGACGATCTCTACCACACCGGCTGCTCCGGAAGCATTCTCAAGATGCTGCGGTTCCCGGACGGCACGGTGCGGTTTCTCATCCAGGGTCTCGCCCGCCTCCGCATCGTCCGCTTCACCCACACCGAACGCTACCTCATGGCGGAGGTCGAGGAACTCCGCGAGCAGATCGACGACGGGATCAAGATCGATGCCCTCCAGCGCAGCATCCTCGGACGCGTCCAGCAGCTCGTGGAGCTCGCCCCCTACCTGACCGAGGAGTTTCACGTCTCGGCGATCAACCAGGACTCGCCCTCGAAACTGGCCGACTTCATCGCCTCCAATCTCAACATCCCGATCCGGCAGAAGCAGGAGTTTCTCGAGGAGACGGAAGTGCTGAGGCGGCTGCAGAAGCTGCACCAGGCGATCAACAAGGAGGTCGAGGTGCTGCAGCTCTCGCAGAAGATCCAGGCGCAGGCGGCGAGCGAGCTCGGCAAATCGCAGCGGGACTACATCCTCCGCGAACAGATGAAAGCGATCCAGCGCGAGCTCGGACAGGGGGAGGAGACCTCGGAAATCGAGGAGTTCGAGAGAAAGATCGCCGAGGCGCACATGCCCGAGGTGGCGGCCCAGGCGGCCCGCAAAGAGGTCGACCGGCTCCGCCACATGAACCCCTCGTCGGCCGAGTACACCGTCTCGCGCACTTACCTCGACTGGCTGGTGTCGATGCCGTGGAGCAAGTCGACCGAGGACCGGCTCGATCTGCGGCGGGCGAAGAAAGTACTCGACGACGACCACTATGATCTGGCGACGGTGAAGGACCGCATCCTCGAATACCTCGCCGTACGCAAACTGAAAGCCGACATCAAGGGGCCGATCCTCTGTTTTGTCGGGCCGCCGGGGGTGGGGAAGACCTCGCTCGGGCGGTCGATCGCCCGCGCCATCGGACGCGAGTTCATGCGCGTCTCGCTCGGGGGCATGCGCGACGAGGCCGAGATCCGCGGGCACCGGCGCACCTATATCGGCGCCATGCCCGGCCGGATCATCCAGTCGATCCGCCGCGCCGGCAGCAACAACCCGGTGATCATGCTCGACGAAATCGACAAGCTCGGCGCCGATTTCCGCGGCGACCCCTCCTCGGCCCTCCTCGAGGTCCTCGACCCCGAGCAGAACGACACCTTCTCCGACCACTATCTCGAGGTGCCGTTCAACCTGTCCCGGGTGATGTTCATCACGACCGCCAACTGGCTCGAGCCCATCCCCGCCGTTCTGCGCGACCGTATGGAGGTGATCCGCATTCCCGGCTACACCGACATCGAGAAACTCCAGATCGCCCGCCGGCACCTGATCCCCAAACAACTCGAGAACCACGGGCTGACCGGGGACCAACTGGTGGTCGAGGATTCGGCGGTCACCGCCATCATCGAGGGATACACGCGCGAGGCCGGGCTGCGCAATCTCGAGCGCGAGATCGCGGCGGTGGCCCGCAAGGCGGCGCGAAAGGTCGCCCAGGGAGACTCTGCGAAAGTCGTCGTCACCGGCAAGGAAATCCCCAAACTCCTCGGTCCGCAGCGCTTCACCCGCGAAGTGCTCATGCGCAAGGGGCAGATCGGCGTCGTGCCGGGACTCGCCTACACCTCGGTCGGCGGCGAACTGCTCTTCATCGAGGCGACCTCGATGGTCGGCAAGGAGTCGTTCACGCTGACCGGCCAGCTCGGCGAGGTCATGAAAGAATCGGCCCAGGCCGCGCTCTCCTACGTGCGCTCGAACGCCGAAACCCTCGGAATCGATCCGACCGTGTTCGAGAAGCGCGCCCTCCACATCCACGTGCCCGCCGGCGCCACGCCCAAAGACGGCCCCTCGGCGGGGATCACGATGGCAGTCGCCCTCGCGTCGCTCTTCGCCGCCCGTCCCGTGAAACCGTGCTTGGCCATGACCGGCGAGATCACGCTCCGCGGCCAGCTCATGCCGATCGGCGGGCTGAAAGAAAAGCTGCTCGCCGCGTACCGCGCCGGCATCGAGGAGGTCATCCTGCCGGAGGACAACCGCAAAGACATCGCCGAGATCCCGCCGGAGATCAAGAAGGCGATCCGGTTTAAGTATTTCTCCGCGGCGATTGAAGCAATCAAATATGCGCTCGACCGCCCCGCCGTGTGCGGGGGCGCGGCGGCCAACGCCGCGGCCGGGCGGAAACGGAAACGGCCGGGCCGATGAAACTCGTCACCGCCGAACAGATGCGCGCGATCGACCGGGAAACGATCGAGGTCCACGGCATCCCCGGTCCCGTCCTCATGGAGAACGCCGGGCGGGGGATCGCCGAACGCCTCGCCGTCGCCGTCATCCCCAAAGTCCGCGGCGCCAAAGTCGCGGTCGTCTGCGGAAAGGGGAACAACGGCGGCGACGGTTTCGTGGTCGCCCGGCACCTCGCCGGCATGGGCGCCCAGGTCGCCGTCTACTACCTGGGCCCGCCCGAGCAGATGTCGGAGGACTGCCGCCTCAACTTCGAACGCGCCAAAGAGCTCGGATTCCCGATGACCGAGGTGACGGCGGTCGAGGCGCTCCCGGAGACGCTGCCCGATGACTTCATTGTCGACGCCGTTTTCGGCACCGGGTTCTCCGGGGCGCCGCGCGGTCTGGCGGGAGAGCTGATCGAGTACATCAACCGCCACGAGGACCGGACCGTCATCGCTGTCGACATGCCCTCGGGCCTCAACGCCGACACGGGCGAGGGGGAGGGGGCGGTCGTACAGGCCCACTACACTTTCCCGCTGGCCCTTCCCAAGTACGGGCTCTACGTGTCGCCCGGGCGCGAACTGGCCGGCGCGGTGGCGGTGGTGCCGATCGGGGTGCCCGATGAAGTGCTGGCGAAATTCGACCTCCGCTCCGACCTGATCACTCTCGGCATGGTGCGCCAATGGCTGCCCGACCGCCCGCCCGACGGGCACAAGGGGACATTCGGCCGGCTCCTGATCGTGGCCGGCTCGCTCGGCATGACCGGCGCGGCGGCCCTGGCCGGGACGGCCGCCTACCGCTGCGGCTGCGGGCTGGTCAAGATCGGCTGCCCCCGGAGCGTGCTCCCGATCATCGCCGCGCTCATCGCCGAGGCGACCTCGCACCCCCTGCCCGACGTGGCCAAGCGGGGGGCGCTCGCTCTGCGTGGCCTCGGCGAAGTGCGCCGTCTGGCCGAGGACCATGACGCGGTCGCCGTGGGACCGGGAATCGGCCGCCACCGCGAAACCTTCGAACTCGTGCGGCGCTTCACGGCTGGTCTGACCAAACCGGCGGTGATCGATGCCGACGGCATCAACGCGTTCGCCGGCCACGCCGCTCTGCTCGCCGGGCGGGAGGGGGGCGCCGCGCTCGTGCTGACCCCGCATCCGGGCGAGTTCGCCCGCCTCACCGGGGAGACGGTCCCGGCCGGGATTCACGACCGGATGGCGCTCGTGCGGAAATGGGCGAAAGAACTCAGAGCGGTGCTCGTGCTCAAGGGGAGCCCGACTTTGGTGGCCGCGCCCAACGGTTCGTGTTTCCTCAACCCCACCGGCAACGAAGGCATGGCCTGCGGCGGGACGGGCGACGTATTGACGGGGGCGATCGGCTCGTTTCTCGCCCAGGGCATGGGGCCGCTGTCGGCCGCCGTGTGCGGCGTGTACGTGCACGGCATGGCGGGGGATTTCGCCGCCGATGCCCGCACCTCGCGCGCCATGATCGCCGGTGACTTGAACCAGTACCTGTCGGAAGTGTTCGGGCAGCTGGAATAGCCCGCGGTCACTCCTCCCGCGGGATCCCCAGTTCGTCGAGAATCTCCACCGCCACCTCCTCGATCGCCCGGCGGGTCACGTCGACCGTCCGCCACCCGTTCCGCTCGAACAGCTCCCGGCACCAGCGGTAGTCCCGGCGAATCACCCGCACATCCACGTAGTCGCTCAGTTCGGCCACGGCGCTGTCGGTGCGGGCGAGCAGCTCCAGGCGTTCCTCCCGCACGTGGGAGAGGATGTCGGGGTCCATCAGGAGCCCGACAATCCGCTCGCGGGGAAGGTGGCCGAGGTGGTGCTTGAGCGCCAGCTCGGTCGTCACCCCCGGCACGATCGGGATGTTGGCCACTTTCAGCCCGTGGTTGCAGGCCAGGTACATCGAAATGGGCGTCTTGCACGTGCGCGACAGGCCGACCAGGACAAGGTCGGCGTCCCCGATCATCGCCCCCCGGCCGTCGTCGTGCTCGACCGTGAACCCGATCGCATCGACCTTCTTGTAGTACCGGTCGTCGATGCGGTGGAGGATGCCCGGGCGGTAGTCGGGGTGGACGCCGAGAAACTTGCGCATCGTCTTGAGCATCGGGTCGAGGACGTTGATGTGGAGGATGTCGCGCTCGGCCAGCCTGCGGTGGAAGTACTTGTGGATGTCCGGGGAGATAAACGAGTAGATCACCAGGTACTCGTTGGAGATCTCTGCCAGCACCTTGTCGACCGCCTTGCGGTTGCGGACATTCTGAAACGTGCCCTCGAGGCGGAACCCCACCTCGGCCTGGGCATACTGCGAGAGAACCGCGTCCATGAGCCGCTTGGCCGTACGCCCCGTGCCGTCGGAAACAATGACGATCTTCTTGACCCCGTCCATGATAACCTCTCCCGTCCGGGCCGGCGACCCGGCCGCGGACTCCCGATTATAGCGCCCCGCCCCGGCCGTTGTCAATTGCGCCGGGCGATGATCTGCTGGACGGGGCTGTCGGCGTGAGCTATATTCCGGGCGGCCGCATGGAGCGGCCGGCCTCAGTTGTGAAGGGAAGTGCCTATGATGCCGTGTTTCCGGAAGGGTCGTCTCGGGGCCGCCATGGCCGTGCTGGCCGCGCCGGCGGTGCTGCTGCTGGCCCCTGCGGCCGCGGCGCAGCCGCCGCCCACCCCGCCGCGCGCGCAGGCGGAACCCCCTGCACCCGCCTACCCCGAGCAGTTCTTCCTCCACGCCGGGGTCGGCGGCGGGCTGGCTGTCTTCAGCTCCGGCGACATTGAACGCCGGTTGAGCGACGAGTTCCATGAGTCCTTCAAGCTGACCAACGCGGGGGTCGACTTCGCCTACCTCGTGCGCTGCGGTTACAGAAACATCGCCCAGGCGGAGTATCGCGTGGAAAAAGGGTTCGGCCACAAGTTCTACTATGACCTGGGCACGGCGAGCACGGCCTCGACCGATCGCGTCGAGGTGGAGGCGAATGTCGATTCCTGGGAGTGGCTGCTCAAAATTAACCCCGCCTTCACCTGGCTGCGGGACAAGTCCATGGGGATCTACCTTCTCTACGGCCGGGGAACATCGGAGTATTTCGGCGACCTCGGCGTGCAGTTCGACGGCGGGGAGAAGGAGTTGTTCGGGATCGAGTTTCTGAAACTCTACCGCTGGTACGCCTTCACCGTGAGCGCCGAGTACCACACGATCACCTACGATTCGTACGCGGACGAGGACTCGCGGCCGACCGCGGGCGCCTGGGACGCCTCCTACTGGATCATCCAGGGGAGTCTCTCGGCCGGGTTCGGGGACTAGGCCGGCGGCGCGCGGGCGGAATTTCTTGACAGGGTTTCCTCAAATTCGCACTTTCGAAAAATGCAGGGTTCGTGCCCGGCCGGCGGCCATGGCCCGCGGCGGGTACCGGGGACGGACAACGGAAATTGACCGACACGACAATCCGGAGGCAGACCCATGGCCAATCCCTTGTTCGCCAAGAAACCGCTCGCCCTGTGCCTGGAGGAGATGAAAGGGGAGAACCGGCTCCGGCGCATCCTCGGTCCGGTGCGGCTGACCAGCCTCGGGGTCGGGGCGATCATCGGCACCGGGATTTTCGTCCTGGTCGGGCAGGTCGCCCATGACAAGGCCGGCCCCGCCCTCATGCTCTCCTTCATGGTGGCCGGCCTCGCCTGCGTCTTCGCCGCCCTCTGCTACGCCGAGTTCGCCTCGATGGTGCCGATCGCCGGCTCCGCCTACACCTATGCCTACGCCACCCTGGGGGAACTCCCGGCCTGGATCATCGGGTGGGACCTCGTTCTCGAGTACACCGTCAGTTCGGCCACGGTGGCCCACGGGTGGTCCAAGTACTTTCAGGATTTCCTGGGAATATTCGGCCTCAAATTGCCCTACGCGCTGTCCACCGCTCCCTTCGACTACGATCCCGGCGTGGGACACCTCGTCTCGACCGGCGCGGTGATCGACCTGCCGGCGGTCGTTGTCGCCTGTCTGATCACGTTCGTGCTGGTGAAGGGGATCCGGGAGAGCGCCGGGTTCAATGCCGCGCTGGTGGCCGTCAAGGTGGCGATCGTCCTGTTCGTCATCGCCGTGGGCGCCTTCTTCATCAATCCCGATCACTGGCGACCGTTCGCGCCGTACGGATACACCGGCATCAGTTTTTTCGGTAACCTCGTCTCGGGCCAGGCCGACGCCGGGGGCGCGCCGCTCGGCATGCTCTCGGGGGCCGCCATGATCTTCTTCGCCTACATCGGCTTCGACTCCGTCTCCACCCACGCCGAGGAGGCCAAGCGGCCCAACCGCGACGTTCCCATCGGAATCATCGCCTCGCTCATCATTTGCACCGTGCTCTACCTCGCCGTGGCCGCCGTCCTCACCGGCATGGTCCCCTACGACCGGATCAACATCGAGGCGCCCGTGTCGGATGCTTTTCGGCAGATCGGCCTGCCCTGGGCGCAGTTCCTGATCTCGCTCGGCGCGGTTGCCGGCATCACTTCAGTGCTGCTGGTGATGATGCTCAGCCAGCCCCGGGTGATGCTAGCGATGGCGCGGGACGGCATGGTGCCGCCGTCGTTCTTCGGCGCCGTGCATCCGAAATTCCGCACGCCGTGGAAGTCGACCATTCTCACCGGGATCTTCGTGTCGGTGATGGCCGCCGCGCTCCCCCTGCGCATCCTCGCGGAGCTCGTGAATATCGGAACTCTCCTCGCCTTCGTGATCGTGTGTGCGGCGGTCCTCATCATGCGCTACACGAATCCGCACGCCGAGCGGCCCTTCCGCGCTCCTCTGTTCCCGCTGGTCCCGCTGCTCGGGATCGGGAGTTGTGTGCTGCTGATGTTTTCGCTCCCGGTGGAGAACTGGCTGCGGCTGTTCGGCTGGCTGGCGGTCGGTTTTGTGATCTACTTCACCTACAGCCGGCGCCACGCCGTGACGCGCCGTCTGCGGGCGGCCGGCGCCGCGCCGGAGCGAAAAGAAGCCGGGACACGGTGAGCGCCTTCGTCCCCGCGGCGCGGGAGCCAGCCGCGCGGGGCGTGCGCGCCCGCCGGGGGCGGCTGCGGGCGGTTTTCGCCCTCACGCCTCCCCGGCGCCGTGGCACTTCTTGTACTTCTTGCCCGATCCGCATGGGCAGGGATCGTTGCGCCCGACTTTCGGCATCT
Organism: Candidatus Zixiibacteriota bacterium; assembly: GCA_017999435.1. Taxonomy (NCBI): domain Bacteria; kingdom Pseudomonadati; phylum Candidatus Zixiibacteriota; species Candidatus Zixiibacteriota bacterium. The sequence goes on along the minus strand of JAGNLV010000003.1, from coordinate 509,818 downwards.
CCCGCTTGATCGTGCGTGCCTGGCGCCCGGCTTGCGAGGCCTCCGCCATCGGGTCCCGCTCGTGCGGGGCCATGCCGGCCGGGCCGGCACCCGCCCCGGTCGGACCGGCGCCGCGCATTCCCGCGCCCACCGGTTCTCCCGGAGCGCGCCCGCCGCCCAGTCCCATGTTGGTGGCGTCGGCATGGCTGGTCTGAAGATTCTGCGGGACCCGCCGGCGGTCGGTGCGCGACTGCTCGGGGATGTTCACCCGCAGCTTGTACACGAGGTTGACGGCCTCGCGGTCGATCCGCACCACCATGTCCTCGAACATCTTGAAAGCCTCGCGCTTGTAGATGTCGATCGGTTTGCCCATCCCCTGGTGGTAGGCGCGCAGCCCGATCCCCGTGCGCAGCTCGTCCATCTCGGCCAGATGGTCGCGCCAGTGGCGGTCGATCGTCGACAGCACCGCGTACCGCTCCAGCTGCCGCATGATCTCCGGGCCGTAGGCGGCCTCCTTCTGCCGGTAGAACGCCATCACCGCCCCGAGGAGCTGTTCGCGGAGTTTCGCCTGGGTGAACTCGGCGATGTCGTCCGTTCTGACCTCGAAATTGAGCAGGTAGATCTCGCGCAGCTTGTCGCGCAGGCCGGTCCAGTTCCACTCTTCGGGGTGATCCTTCTCCGGGGCGTATTCCGCCAGAAGATCGTCGAGCACCCCCTCGATGAGCTCGACCACTTCCTCCTGAATGGACGGCCGCTCGAGCGCGGCGAGGCGGCGCTCGTAGATCCACTTGCGCTGGACGTTCATGACGTCGTCGTACTCCAGCGTGTGTTTGCGGATGGCGAAATTCTGGGCCTCGACCTTCTTCTGGGCGCGCTCGATCGCCCGCGTGACCATCCCGTGGGTGATCACTTCCCCCTCCTGTACGCCGAGGCGGTCCATGATCGCGCCGAGGCGGTCGCCGCCGAACAGCCGCATGAGGTCGTCTTCGAGCGAGAGGAAAAACAGCGAGGATCCGGGGTCGCCCTGGCGGCCGGCGCGGCCGCGGAGCTGGCGGTCGATGCGGCGGGCCTCGTGCCGTTCGGTGCCGATAATGTGGAGGCCGCCCAGTTCGACCACGCCCGGGCCGAGGCGGATGTCGGTGCCGCGGCCGGCCATGTTGGTGGCAATCGTCACCGCGCTCCGCTGCCCGGCCTGGGCGACAATCTCGGCCTCCCGCTGGTGCTGTTTGGCGTTCAACACGTTGTGCGGGATCCCCGTCCGCTTCAACATCCGCGAAAGCGTCTCCGACACTTCCACCGAGGTCGTGCCGACCAGGGCCGGCCGGCCCGCGTTGTATTGGGTCTGGATCTCCTCGATGATCGCGTTGTACTTCTCCCGACGCGTCCGGAAAATCTGATCGTCCATGTCTTTACGGATCACCGGCTTGTTGGTCGGGATCACGGTCACATCGAGCTTGTAGATGTCCCAGAACTCGGCCGCCTCGGTCTCGGCCGTCCCGGTCATGCCCGCGAGCTTCTCATACATGCGGAAATAATTCTGAAGCGTGATGGTCGCAAGCGTCTGCGTCTCCGCCTCGATCTTGACGCCCTCCTTGGCCTCGATCGCCTGGTGGAGGCCGTCGGAGTACCGCCGCCCCGACAGGATGCGCCCCGTGAACTGGTCGACGATCATCACTTTGCCGTCCTGCAGCACGTACTCGACGTCCTTCTCGTACAGCGAGTACGCACGGAGCAGTTGGTTGATCGCGTGCACTTTCTCGGACCGCTCGGCGTGGACCGCGTAGGCGGCGTCGATCCGCTTCTGCCGCTCCTCTGGCGCCAGCGACTGATCCCCCTCGATCTCCGACAGCATACTCGACAGGTCGGGCAGCTCGAACAGATTCTGCTCTTCCTTCGTCAGTTGGGCGGTGCCGAGGTCGGTCAAGGCGATCGTGTGCTCGCGTTCGTCGATGAAGAAATAGAGCCGGTCGTCGATCTCGTGCAGTTTCTTGTCGCGCATGTAGGCGGACTCGACGTCGGTGATGAGCTTGGCCACCCCCGGCTCTTTCTCCACCTTGAGCAGGCGCTTGTTCTTCGGCGCGCCCCGCCGGGCGGCCAGCAGGAGAGTGCCCGCCTGGAAATGATCCCCGTCCTCGGCGGCCAGGATCTCCTCCGCCTCGGCCACCATGTCGTTGATCAGGCGCGTCTGCTTGCGCACCAGCGTCTCCACTGTCGCCAGCATCTCCCGGTAGCGGTCGTGGACAGTCGTGGTCTCGACCTGCCCGGAGATGATCAGCGGCGTGCGCGCCTCGTCGATCAGGATCGAGTCAACCTCGTCGATGATCGCGTAGCCGAAATTCCGGTGCACCCGGTCCTCCACCCGCTGCGCCATGTTATCGCGGAGGTAGTCGAAGCCGAATTCATTGGCGGTGCCGAAGGTGATGTCGCAGAGGTACTGGGTGCGGCGTTCCGCGTTGGTCATCTGGTTCTGAATGCACCCCACCGTCAGCCCAAGGTACGTGTAAATCCACCCCATCCACTCGGAGTCTCGGCGGGCGAGGTAGTCGTTGACCGTGACGATGTGCACGCCTTTGCCGGCCAGCGCGTTAAGATAGGTCGGCAGGGTCGCCACCAGCGTCTTCCCTTCCCCCGTCGCCATCTCCGCGATCTTCCCCTGGTGGAGCACGATGCCGCCGATCAACTGCACGTCGAACGGGACCATGTTCCATTCGACCGGCAGGCCGACCACCTCCAGGGTCTTCCCGACGTGGCGGCGGCAGGCCTCCTTGACGACCGCGAAGGCCTCGGGCAAGAGGTCGTCGAGCGTCGCCCCCTCGGCCAGCCGCTGCCGGAACTCCGCCGTCTTGCCCGTCAGCTCCTCCTCGGTCAGCACAGAGAGTCTCTCGTAGTGCTCGTTGATCTCGGCCACCAGCGGGGCGATCTTCTTGATGTCGCGGTCGTGTTTGGAGCCGAAAATCCTGGTCAGCAAATTCGCCATACCTGCATTCGCCGCTTCGGGTTTACCTTAACCTTATACAATAATACATGGGCCCTTCCGGGGCAATCGTCTTGCTGGAGCATACGCCCCGGCGGACGCGGGAGCAAGATAAAGCGCCCCCCGGCCCCCGCACTTCGTCGTTGACCGGCCCGCCGCCGGGCCGCTATCCTGTCGGGGCGGCGGCGCACCGCCGACCCGGCCGCGCGCCGGCGGCGCCGCCCCGAAAAACCCTGTATGACTGCGCCAACCGACCGCCCGGCCGTCCCGAGAATCCCCCCCGGGGTATGGGTCCTCGGCTTTGTGAGCATGCTTATGGACGTCTCCTCGGAGATGATCCATGGGCTGCTGCCGCTGTTTCTCACCACCGTGCTGGGCGCGGGCGTGATCGCTGTCGGCCTGATCGAGGGTCTGGCCGAGGCCACCGCGCTCATCGTCAGGGTCTTCTCCGGCATAGTGAGCGACTACCTGGGCAAACGGAAAGCCCTCGCGCTCCTCGGCTACGGACTGGGGGCGCTGACCAAGCCGCTTTTCGCCCTGGCGCCGCACGCAGGCGTGGTGCTGGCGGCGCGTCTGGCGGACCGCGTCGGCAAAGGGATCCGGGGGGCGCCGCGCGATGCGCTGGTGGCGGACATCACGCCCCCGGCCCTGCGCGGAGCGGCCTTCGGTCTCCGCCAGTCGCTCGACACCGTCGGGGCCTTTCTCGGCCCGCTGGCGGCGGTCGGGCTGATGCTTTTGTGGCACGACAACTTCCGCGCCGTGTTCGGCCTGGCCGTAATCCCCGGCGCGGCGGCCGTCGTCCTGCTCGCCCTCGGTCTCCGCGAACCCGGCCGCCCCCCCGCGGGGCGCCGCACCAACCCCATTCGCCGCGACAATCTCCGCCTCCTCGGCCCCGCCTATTGGTGGGTAGCGGCTATCGGGGCCGTCTTCACCCTTGCCCGCTTCTCCGAAGCTTTTCTCGTGCTCCGGGCGCAGCAGGCGGGAATGGCGATCGCGCTCGTGCCGCTGGTGATGGTAGTGATGAACGCCGCTTACGCGTTGACCGCCTACCCGTTCGGGAGGCTCTCCGACCGGCTCAGCCACACCGCCCTGCTGGCCGCCGGCCTGGTCGTGCTGATCGCGGCCGATCTCGTCCTCGCCGCCGGGTCCGGATGGAGGCTGGTCCTGGTCGGGGTGACTCTCTGGGGGCTGCACATGGGGCTGACCCAGGGGCTGCTCGCCCGCATGGTCGCCGATACCGCTCCCGCTACTCTGCGCGGCACCGCCTTCGGCTTCTTCAACCTCATCAGCGGACTGGCCATGCTGCCCGCCAGCGTCGTCGCCGGGCTCATGTGGGCGCGTTTCGGCGCCGCGGCGACGTTTTACACCGGGGCCGGCTTCGGCGCTCTGGCGCTGGCTGGACTGCTCGCCCGCCGACCCGCCCGCTCCGCCTGAACCGCGGCGGCCGCCGGGCCGCGCCTCTCAGCAGAAGTAGGAGAGAATGATGCTCAGCGGGTGGAACAGCCGCCGCGGGCTTTCCGTCTCGGCCATGAACGCCTCCACCTGCCGCTGCAGGTAGCGGCTTCGCGTGATGCGGCGCGCCACATAGTCGTTCAGCCGCCGCCGCCCCAGGTAACGCTCCGCGACGGCGTATCCGCGGTAGCGGGGACGGAGCTCGCGGAGGCGTTCGCTGAACCGGCCGAGGAGGGACGGATCATCGGCGGCGAGCGCCTCGTGCAGCGTCTCCGCGGCCAGCGACCCCGTTTCCATCGCCTTGCCGATTCCCTCCCCGGTAAACGGGTAGGTCGCCCCGATCGTTTCGCCGATCGCCAGCACGTTGCCGCAATGGGCGGTTGCGAGCCCGCGCAGCCCGCAGCGGAGAGCGGCGCCGGCGATGGGGGAGACGATCTCCGCCCCGGCCATGATCTCGCGCGCGGGAGGAAACCGCTCCATAAACCGGTGCAGCGTCCGCTTCAGCATGTGCCGTCCGTCACGCACGTGGCGGTACATCGTCCCGCACCCGACGTTGTACAGGAAGGCGCCCGGATGGCCGTGATCTTCGCCCAGCGGCACGATCCAGCCGTAGCCGGGGAGGATGGACTCGTCGTACGAGATGATCGTGTCATCGCGGCGGCGGGGCGAACGGACATAGCAGCGCAGCGCGATCGCGCTCGGTTCCGGATCGGTGACCAGGCCGATGCGCTGGGCGAGGTCGACCACCGCCCCGGTCGCAACCGCCGCGAAACGGGCGGTGATTGGTTCGGCGACGCCCGAGAGATGCACGCGCACCAGGCCGTCCCCGGCCGCCGGCTCCACCCCGGCGGCGTTGCCCGCCAGGACGTGCGCCCCCGCCGCTGCCGCGTGGCGGCAGAGCTCGTAGTCGAGGCGCTTCCGGCTCAGCGCGAGATACTCGCCGGGGACGGCGAAGCGGATCCCCGAGGGGCTGGCGACCTCGATGGTCCGGCTCGCATGGGCGAGCGCCGCGATGCGGGCGTGGAGATCCACCCGGCGGAGCATCGCCAGCGCGTCCGGCACGAGCAGGTCGCCGCACACTTTGTGGCGGGGAAACCGTTCTTTGTCGATGACCAGCACGTTGTGGCCGGAGTGCGCCAACTGGCGCGCGCAGACCGACCCGGCCGGACCGGCCCCGATGATGACGGCATCCCACGGTCGCGCCGCGCAAGCACGCGGATCCCCCCGCAGGACCTGATCGTATGACCATTCCGAACCGGACATCGTGACCGCATCCTTTCGTTCCACCACGATACACTGCGCGGGCGCGCGGGTCAACCCGGTCGGCGGTCGCGGGACAAAATCGCTTGATACGCTCCGCGTTCGGGCATACCTTTACGGCGACGTATGACGGAACGGGAAAAGGGTATCGTGGTGGCCACCCGCGGGCGGCTCTTTGAGGTGTGCGCGGCGGACGGTGCGCGCGTGCTCTGTGAAGTCCGCCGCAAAGTCAAGCACCAGACGGAGCATGAGACGCCGGTCGCGGTCGGCGATGACGTCGTGATCACGCGCGTCTCTCCCGGCGGCGGGGCGATTGACGAGGTACTCCCCCGCCGGACCGCCTTTGTCCGGCCGGCCAAAGGCCGGGAAACCAAAAAACAGGTCCTGGCCGCCAATCTCGACCGCCTCGCGGCGGTCGTGTCGATCCAGGCCCCGCCGCTCAGGCCCGGCCTGATCGACCGCTTCCTCATCGCCGCCCGTCTCGGCGGACTCGAACCGCTGGTCGTGATCAACAAGGTCGATCTCGAGCCGCCCCCCGGACTCGATGACGTGGTGGCGGTCTACCGGTCGCTCGGCTGCGGGGTTTTTCTCGTCTCGGGGCTCGCCGGAACCGGCCTGGGCGAGCTGTGCGAGGCGCTCCGCGGCCACCGGACCCTCTTCGCGGGACATTCGGGCGTGGGGAAGACGACGCTTCTGAACGCCTTTGTGCCGGGCCTTCGCCTGCGCGTCGGCCAGGTCTCTCCGATCACCCGCCGCGGCCGGCACACGACGACCACGATCGAAATGTGCGAACTGCCCACCGGCGGATTTGTGGTCGACTCGCCCGGGCTGCGCGTCCTCGGGCTGTGGGAGATCACCCCGGACGACCTCCGCGGCATGTACCACGAATTCGAACCGTTCGCCGGCGAGTGCCGCTACCAGCCCTGCTCCCACACCCACGAGCCGGGCTGCGCGGTCAAAAAGGCGGTGGCGGCCGAGAAGATCCACGCCCTCCGGTACGAGAATTACCTGGCCATCGCGGCCTCCCTCCCCTGAGGGACCGGCGCGATAAACGAATCCCCCTCCGGGGCCGATACAGAGAGAGATAGCAGGAAACCGGTATGGCGGCAAAAAACATCGAATTCCGCGTCGGCGTGATTATCCTCATCGGCCTGGTCGTCCTGGGCGCCTCCCTCTACTGGCTCCAGGGCTACAAACTGGAGCGGAACGCCCAGGTGATCCAGGTGCTCTTCGATGACGTCGGCACCCTCTCGGTCGGCGACCGCGTCACCGTCTCCGGCGTCCACCGGGGCAAGGTCGACCGGCTTGATCTGGTCGACGACGGTGTGCTCGTGAAGATCCTGCTCTATCGCGACGTCGTCCTCCACCGCGACGCCCGCTTCATTATCCGCAACATGGGCGTTATGGGCGAGCGGTTCATCGCGATCACGCCGGGGAAAGAGGGCGCGCCCTTCGACTTCGATTCCGTGGCGGTCGGCGAATACGATACCGGGCTGCCGGAAGTCATGGGAGAGCTGGGGGAGATGGTGATCGAGGTGCGCAACCTCGTCGGGTCGTTCCGCCGCAACCTCGGCTCCGACTCGACCCTGGAGGCGCTCAATCAGACGGTCCGCAATCTGGAGGACGTCTCCGGATCGATGGCCGAATTTCTCGACGCCAACCAGAGCGGCCTCAATTCGGCTATCCGCAACTTCCAGAGCGCCGCGGGCCGCCTCAATGAGCTCGTCACCCGCAACGCCGATCAGGTGGACTCGACCCTGGCCACCGTCAACCGCACCTCCGCGCGCCTCGAGGAGTTCACCTACCGGCTCGACACCCTGGCCGGCGCGGCCCGCCAGTTCGCCGACATGCTCAACAATCCCGACGGCACCGCGCAGCTGCTCCTGCAGGACCGCCGCCTGTACGACGATCTGCGCTCGACGGCCGACAACATCGATGATCTGGTCAAAGACATCCGGGCGAATCCGCGCAAGTATCTCGATCTGAAAGTGGAGATATTCTAGACGGGATGGGCACCTTTAAGCTGGCCCTCGGCATCCACAATCACCAGCCGATCGGCAACTTCCAGGCCGTCTTCGACGAGGCGCACCGCAAGGCCTACCTGCCCTTTCTCGAAGCCGTCGCGCGCAGCCCCCACATCCGGCTCTCGCTCCACCAGTCGGGCATCCTCTGGCAGTGGCAGAAGCGGGCCCACCCCGAGTTCTTCCGCCTCGTCGGCGACCTCGTCGACCGCGGGCAGGTGGAACTGCTGACCGGCGGCTTCTACGAACCCATCCTCGCCGCCATCCCCGAACGGGACATCCGCGGACAGATCGAACTTTTGACCGACTACCTCGAGGAGCATTTCGAGACCCGGCCGGCCGGCTTCTGGCTGGCCGAGCGGGTCTGGGAACCGCACCTGCCGCGCCCGCTCGCCCGGGCGGGCGTGCGGTTTCTGGCCATCGACGATACCCACTTCCTTCGCGCCGGTCTCGACCCGGCCGATCTTCACGGACCCTACGTGACCGAGCACGAGGGGTACGCGCTCGTGCTCCTGCCGATCCGCAAGCGCCTCCGCTATCTCGTGCCGTTCGGCAAGCCCGAGGAGATCGTCGACTGCCTTAAACGGGCGGCCGACCGCAACCCGAGCGGGGTCGCCGTGTATGCCGATGACGGCGAGAAGTTCGGCGCCTGGCCTCAGACGTTTGAGCACTGCTACGCCAACGGTTGGATCCAGAACTTTTTCGAGGCCCTGGAGAAGAACCGCGACTGGCTCGAGGTGGTGCCGCTCGGGGCGGCGGCGCGGCTGGCGCCGGTCGGCCGCGTTTACCTGCCCAGCGGATCGTACGCCGAAATGGACCGCTGGGCGCTGCCGGTGGCTGCCGGGCTGGCTCTCGAGCAGTTCGACAAGCGCCTCGCCGCGGCCGGCGAATTCGACCGCGTCGAGCCGTTCGTCGCTGGCGGCCACTGGCGCGGCTTTCTCACCAAGTACGAAGAGGCCAACCTCCTCCACAAGCGCATGCTCGCCGTTTCCGCCCGCCTCGCCCGTCTCGAAAAGGAGCGCCCCGACCTGATCCCCGCGCTCGCGGCGGCGCGCGACCGCCTCTACGCCGGGCAGTGCAACTGCCCCTACTGGCACGGTGTGTTCGGCGGGCTCTACCTGCCGCACATCCGCCAGGCGGTCCACGCCGCTCTCATCGCCGCCGACCGCATGGCGGCCGAACGGGAGGGAGCCTCGGGCGTGCGCATGGAACGGCGGGACTATGACGCCGACGGCTGCGATGACGTGGTTGTCGAAACCGGCGCCTTCACCGCCGTCTTCCGCCCGCGGCGCGGCGCGACGCTCGTCCAGCTCGCCCTGCGGCGCCACGATTTCGACGTCACCGACACCTTGACCCGCCGCCGCGAGGCCTACCACCTCCGGGTTGACGAGGCCCCCCTCGGCGGCGCCGGGCATCGCACCCGCTCCATCCACGACCGGATCCTCGCCCGGGAACCGGGCCTCAACGCCCTCCTCACCGAAGACTGGTACCTCAAACGGTGCTTCATCGACCACTTCTTCACCGCCGACGTCGATTTCGACCGCTTCCGCTCCAACCGGTTCGGCGAGGAGGGGGACTTCATCATCGAACCGTTCGACATCGCCCTCGATCCCGCGGACCGGAGCGTGGCGTTCGCCCGCGACGGGCACCTGTGGCGACCTGACGGCGTCATCCCGTTGCGGCTGGCCAAACGGTTCGTCTTCTCGGAGACGCAGGAAGATATCGCCGTCGACTACACCCTCCGCTGCGGGGCCGGGCGGTCCGCCGAGGTGGTCTTCGGAATCGAAAACAACTGGACCTTCCAGGCCGGGCACGCCGAGGACCGCTATGTCCTCATCGATGGCGTGCGGCTGCCGGACAGCTATCTCGACGGCGCCGCCGTCCATCGGGAGGTGCGCACGGTCCTGCTCGCCGACGGCTGCCGCCGCCTCCAGGTGGGGATCGTCTCCGACCGGCCCTGCGAGATCTGGCGTCTGCCGATCTGGACCGTTTCCCAGTCGGAGCAGGGATTCGAGCGCGTGTACCAGGGGACCACGGTCGTGGCGGTGTACCGGCTCCGCCTGACTGAGCAGCCGACCGTCTTGTCGCTGCGCCTGGCGGCGGGGGGGCTCGCGGAGGCTTCGGCGCACCGCCCCCGGCTGGACTGACCCCGCCCGGCCCCTTATTCCGTTTGATTTTCCGCCCCCGAACCGTATCTTCCCGTGGTGATTGACGAAATCGTCAGGATCATGCGCGGGAGCCGACGGTGTGTCGTGCTCACCGGAGCGGGCATCTCGGCCGAGTCGGGGGTGCCGACCTTTCGCGGCAAAGAGGGGCTGTGGGGGAAATTTCGCCCCGAAGAGCTCGCGACCATGGAGGCCTTCCTGGCCAACCCCGCCATCGTGTGGGAATGGTACAACTGGCGCCGGACCGTCCTGGGCAGCGTCCAGCCGAACCCGGGCCACTTCGCCCTCGCCGACATGCAGGAGCTGTTCGATTCTTTCGTGCTCGTGACCCAGAATGTCGACGGCCTCCACCGTCAGGCAGGCTCCCGCGAGGTGCTTGAACTCCACGGCAATATCCGGCGAAACAAGTGCCTGGACTGCGCGGAACCCCACGCCGACAGCGCCGACATCGACCCGGAAGCCATCCCGGCCTGCCCGCGGTGCGGGGGTAAAATCCGCCCCGACGTCGTCTGGTTCGGAGAGATGCTTCCCGAAGCCGTGATCGAGCGGGCGTTTGCAGAATCGGCCCGCGCCGACGTCTTCTTCTCGGTGGGGACCTCGGCGATCGTCCAACCGGCCGCTCTGCTGCCGGTGGAGGCCAAACACGGCGGCGCGGCTCTCATCGAGGTCAACCCGGAGCGGACTCCCCTGTCGCACCTGGCCGACCTGCACGTGTCGGCCGCCTCGGGAGAGTTCCTCCCCCGCCTGGTGGAGGCTTTTCGGACCGCCCGCGCCTGAGCGGCGGCGCTGAACCGGTTATTCCGCCCGGCTGTATAAGGGGCGCGGTGCAAGGCGCGCCGAAACAAGCGTGATTCACACAATGGACCACTTCCGCACCATGATAGCCCGAGTCGTCGTCCCGGTGCTCCTGCTGCTCGCCGCCGGGTGTGGCGCTTACTACAACACGTTCTACAACGCCAAGCGCGCCTTCAACCAGGCCGAGAGCGAGCGCCGCAACACCAAGCCGGGTCAGCCCGAGCGGATCCTCACCGGCGACTACCAGACCGCGATCGAAAAGTCCCTGAAAGTGGTCGAGAATCACCCTAACTCGAAGTACTACGACGATGCCGTGTTCGTGCTCGGCGTGTCCTACTACTACACGAACCAGTTCGCCAAGGCGGAGCGCCGGTTCCGCGAAATCCTCGCCAACTACCCCGACGGCCAGTACGCCCGCGACTCCAAGCTGTACCTGGCCAAGGCCATGCTCAGGCAGGACGCGGTAGCCGAAGCCATGGACCTGTTCGCCGAGCTCTTCGAGAGCGACCTCGACCGCTCGTTCAAGGCGGAAGCAGCTATGGCGCTCGGCAAGTACCAGTTCGAGCAGGGACGGTACCAGCTCGCCAACCGGTACTTCCTGGCGATCCGCGACTCCCTCGGCGCCGATATCGACAAGCGCGTGGCCCAGCGGTACATCGCCGACGGCCTCATGGCGCAGTTCCGCTATAACGACGCCCTCGCGGCCTACCTCCAGGTGCTCGGTATGGACCCGGCCCCGCCTGAGCGCTACCACGCCATGTTCAGCGCCGCCCAGGCCGCTTTCCGCCTGCAGCGGATCGACGTCGGCCAGGACTACCTAAGCACGCTGGCTAAAGACAATCTCTACTTTGACTCCCTGTCGTCGCTCCGGCTGGCCATGGCCGACGGTTACGAGTGGCAGGGGAACCTCATCAAAGCCGAGGAGATGTACCGGCTGGTGTCCGATGAGGCGGCCAACCGGGACCACAAGGCCCAGGCCAACCTGGCGCTCGGTCTGATCTACCAGTACGATTACGACGATCTGGCGAAAGCCAAGGAGTTTTATGACGCGGCGGCGGCCGCCAGCCGGGGTTCCTCGTGGGGACAGGAGGCCCTGCAGCTCTCCTCGAACATCGGCAAACTGGAGACCTTCGCCCGCACCGTCAAGCTCGATTCGACCACCACCCAGGCGCAGATCGACGACGCCGCCTACACCCAGTACCAGCTCGCCGAGTTGTACTGGTACCAGTTGTCCAAGCCGGATTCGGCCATGGCCGAAATGCAGTACCTGGTGGACTCATTCCCGACCGCCTACGATGCGCCGAAAGCGATGATCGCCCTGGCCCAAATGGCCTGGCAGAGCGGGCCGGACTCGGCCCGGGGGGATTCGATCATCCGCGAGATGCTCGGGCGCTACCCCCATTCGGATTTCGTACCGGAGGCGCTTGGCCTGCTCGGACTGGCCGGCACCGAGGCCGACACCGGTTATGCCGAGTGGTACATTCGGCGAGCCGAGAATTTCGCCGTCGACGACGAAAACATCGACTCCGCCCTAGCCAACTATCAGGTCGTGACCGAACGCTTCCCCGAGTCCAAATTCTACCTCCAGGCCAAGTTCGCGGGGATCTGGCTCACCGAGACGTACCGGAGTCCGGGGGACTCGTCGATCCTCTGGGCCTACCAGGCCATCGCCGACTCGTTTCCGAGCACCGAATGGGGCCAGGCCGCCCGAAGCAAACTCACCGGCCAGCCTATCCGAACCCTCCCGAAAGCCCAGCCGGCCGACACGATCACCGGCAGCCGCTTCAACATCACCGACAGCTCCGCCATCGACACGATGGCCGAGGGGGAATCGTCGGATACGGTCAGCATGGACGACAAGTACCTGGCCATTATCACGGCCCCTGACGGCTCCCGCTGCGTCGACATCCCCCCCAACGTCGGCATCATCGAGACCCGCAAGGAGTTCGTCTACCCCAGCGAGGCCTATGTGTCGCGGTGGGAAGGACAGCTCCACTTTCAAATCCGACTTGATTTTTCCGGAGAAGTTCAGCAAGCTATCCCGAAGACATTCGCGGATGTTCAGGAGATCAACATTCGCGCCAAGGAAACCGTTGAGTCGACCGTGTTCGACATGCGCCTCATCCGGCCGGAGCTGCTCGACCGCTGGTTTCTGTATGTGTTTACGGTCAATTTGCCGAGTCACCTGAGATGATGCAAGCCACGTGTGTCGACACGCACGTTCTCTACAAACACGACCTCTCCCACGGCTACTTCGCGCTGACTCTGGCGGGCTATCCCCGCGCCGGCGAGTGCCGCCCCGGCCAGTTCCTCCATGTTCGGCTCCCCGGCAGCGAAGTCTTCTTTCGCCGCCCCATGTCGGTCGCGGGCGTCAACGGCGACCGGGGCGAGATCGACATCATCTTCAAAGTCCTCGGCCGCGGCACGCGCCTGATGAGCGCGCTGCACGACGGCGACCCGGTCAACCTCCTCGGTCCGCTCGGCAAACCGTTCCGCCCGCCCGATGACGGCAGCACCGTTGTGATGGTGGCCGGCGGAGTCGGCTTTCCCCCCCTGCTGTTCCTCGCCGAGTGGCTGGTGCAGGGCGGGTGGGACCCGGCGCGAATCGAATTTCTCTACGGCGGCCGCTCGACCGGTGACATCCTCTGCCGCGACCGGATCCGCGCCCTTGGCGTCCGTTTCCACCCGACCACCGAGGACGGTTCCCTCGGCCGCCGGGGTCTGGTGACGGAGCCGCTGGAGGATCTGATCCGCGAGCGAGGCGCCGCCGGGCTGTTCGTGTACGGCTGCGGACCGGAGCCGATGCTCAAGGCGGTCAACGACCTCGGGATCGCCCGCCGCCTCCGCGGCGAGCTGTCGCTCGAGGCCCCCATGCCCTGCGGAATCGGCGTCTGCCTCGGCTGCGTCGTCCCGCGCACCAACGGCGAGCACGCCCGCGTGTGCCTCGAGGGGCCGGTCTTCGACATCGGGGAGATCGCCCTGTGAAACCCGACCTGCGCGTCACAATCGCCGGCGTCGAATTCGCCAACCCCGTCATGACCGCCTCCGGGTGCTGCGGCTACGGCGAGGAACTCGCGCGGCTCTACCCCCTCTGTCGCCTCGGCGCCCTCGTCACCAAGTCGATCACGCGCGCCCCCCGGCTCGGTCACAAACCGCCCCGCACCGCCGAAACGGCCTCCGGCATGCTCAACGCCATCGGCCTGGCCAACGTCGGCATCGACCGCTTCATCGCCGAAAAAATCCCGTTTCTCCAGCAGCAGGACACCCGGATCATCGTCAATGTCGCCGGGTCCACGCTCGAGGAGTATGTCGAGGTCTGCGCCCGGTTGGCCGATGTCCCCCGGGTCGACATGATCGAACTGAATATCAGCTGCCCCAACGTGAGCGAAGGGGGCATCGAAATCGGCAGCAACCCGCGCCTGACCGAACAGACCGTCACCGCCGTGAAGAGGGTCTTTCCGCGCCCGCTCGTTGTGAAGCTCTCGCCGAACGTGACGAGCATCGTGCCCCTGGCCCAAGCGGCCGCCCAGGGGGGAGCCGACGCACTCTCGCTGATCAATTCGCTGATCGGCACCGCCGTCGATATCGAGACCTGGCGTCCCCGCCTGACCAACAACCGGGGGGGGCTGACCGGACCGGCCATCAAGCCGGTCGCGCTGGCCATGGTCGACGCGGTGTACAACGCCTGCCCGCTGCCGATCATCGCCATCGGCGGCATCGCCACCGCGGCTGACGCCGTCGAATTCATCCTCTGCGGCGCCGTCGCCGTCCAGGTGGGCACGGCGCTCTTCGTGCAGCCGGACACACCGCTCCGGATCGTCGACGACCTGTCGTCCTACCTGGAGCGCAAGAGTCTCTCTTCCATCGATGAACTGAGGGGAAAGGTGAGGAAATACTGATGACGGCCCTTGACAAGCTGCTCAAAGCCCAGAGCAAGAACCGCTCGCTGGTGTGCCTCGGGCTCGACTTGGACCCGAAGAAGATGCCGCCGGAGTACAGCAAGTCGGCCAAGACTATGTTCGATTTCACCATGCGCATCTTCGAAGTGACCGCCGACTGCGTGTGCGCCTACAAACCCAACATCGCCTTCTACGAATCGCTCGGCGGCGAGGGCGTCTCGCTACTCATGCAGATCATGCACCGCATCCCCGAGGGAATCCCGGTGATTCTCGACGCCAAGCGCGGCGATATCGGCAACACCGCCACCCACTACGCCCAGGCCCTCTACGACCGCTATAACGCCGACTGGGTCACCCTCAATCCCTACATGGGGTACGATTCCCTCCGACCCTTCATCGAGCGCAAAGACAAAGGCGCCTTCATCCTCTGCCTGACCTCCAACACCGGCGCCCGCGACTTCCAGATGCTGGAGATCGACGGCAAGCCCCTCTACCGGATTGTCGCCGAGAAGGTCGAGTACTGGAACAAGAGCCGCAACTGTGGCCTCGTCGTCGGGGCCACTCTCCCCGAACAGCTCGCGGAAATCCGCCGCGCCGCCGGCGACATGCCGATCCTCATCCCCGGCGTCGGCGCGCAGGGGGGCTCGGTGGAACTGGCAGCCGTCAACGGCACCGACAACTTCCAGAAACCCGCGGTCATCAACGTCTCCCGCTCCGTCCTCTATGCCTCCAGCGGCAGCGATTTCGCGCAGAAAGCGCGCGAGGAAGTGCTGAAACTCAACCAGGCTGTGAACGCCCTGCGGACAGGCAAGAAATCCGAGCCGCTCCAGCCCCCGCCGCTCCCGCCGCGCGACTCCGCCCCGCCTCCGCCCGAACCGCCCGCTGCGCCCCCCGCATCCCCCGAACCGACTCAACCGTAGCGGCGGAGCAGGCGCCCGCCGCCTGCGGACTAGTCCAGTTCAAACGCCAGCAGGGAGTAGATGTACCCCGCGTGAAACTCGCCGGCGTGATAGTAGTGGTCGCGCAGCACCCCGTCCCGCTTGAACCCGAGCTTCCCGAGCAGCCGGATCGCCCCCTTGTTGAATTCCGCCGTCTGGGCATGCACCTTGTTCAGCCCGCGGAATTTGAACAGGTAGCGGCAGAGCACGCCCATCGCATCCGAGGCGTACCCCTTCTCCCGTTCGTCCGGGTCGATGATGATGCCCAGCTCGATCGACCGGTTGAGCGGGTTGTAGTCGAACATGTTGATCGCCCCGACCAGTTGGCCGTCCTCCTTGCGCACGATCGCGAACCGCTGGTCCCAGGGATCTCTCGGCTTGGCCTTCATCCGCTCCGCCGCCTCGGCGGGGGTGAGGAAGAGCATGGGGCGCGAGCTGAGCGAGGACAGACCGCTGAGCTGCCGCCAGTGCCAGATGTTCTCGATGTCCACGGAGGTTTCGGGACGAAGGTAGGTATGGCGTCCGATAAAGTTCGGATCCGCCGGAATGATTTTCTTTTCGGCCATACGCGCTGACTCCGGTTTGTGGCTAGGCCGCAGTATGGCCCCCGCCCGCCGGCCCCGGCAACTAAAAAGGAAACGGCGCCGACCGGGAAACCGATCAGCGCCGCCAAGGGAGAATCGACATCCGTTCCGCTAGCGCTTCATCGCCTCTTTCAGCGCGGCAATCGCGCGGTCGTAGTCCGGCTCCGTCCCGACAGCCTCGGTGACCTGGACGTACGTTACCCGGTCATGCCGGTCCACCACAAACACCGAGCGGGCCAGCAGCCGGATATCCGGGATCAGCACGCCGAACTGCTCGCCGAAGGCTACGTGGCGGTAGTCCGACAGGGGGGTGAGGCGGTCAACCTTGTATTCCTCCACGAACCGCTTCTGGGCCGCCGGCAGATCGACCGAGATCGCAAACGCCTGGAATTCGCCGCCGATCTCAGCCAGCTTCCGGTTGAACATCACCGTCTGCTTGTTGCACACGGAGGTGTCGAGCGACGGCGTGACGGAGTACAAGCGCGGCACGCCCCGGTGTTCGGTCAGCGGGGCCGGGGTCATGTCGGTGCGGATGAGCGTCGCGTTCATCGGAGCCGGGTCGCCCGGCTTGAGCTCACGGCCGGCCAAGGGCAGCGGCCCGCCGCCGGTCTGCACCGTGCGCTGAGCGGTGTGGGTAGTCATGAACTAATCTCCATTCTTTCACTATTCGTGGGAAAACCGTTTCTGTCCGCTTTGCCGTATCTCAACAGCCGGGAAGGCCGAGAAGTTCATATGCAATCGCCCATGACACCACTTTTTTCAGTCATTTCCCTGCTTGAGTCCCCTATGGAATCGGTATCGCAGACCATTGTGTCATTATCTGACGCATACCCTGGCTAACATCACGGCGGAATTTGATGGAGGTGGAGATGAAAGTTGGGTTCCGAGCGCTGCTTGTCGCGGTCGCCCTCGCCGGCGGCGTTAGTTTAGGGCTATTCGAATTAACGGCCGATGCGCTGACATCGGCGCCGCCGGCCGACTACCCGGCCTACTTCTGGGACCGTCATGTCCCCCGAACACTCTATGTGTACCACACGGGCAGCGGCACCATCGACACAATGTCGCTGGCGCAGGCCCCGCGGTGGGGGGTGACTGTGTCGGCCGATGGCGGGCGGTTGTATCTGGCGGCCGATTCCCTCGTCGCCGTCCTCTCGGCGCGCACTCTCCAGACCATTGCGGAGCTGCCGTACCGACCCGGCGGGCCGGTGGCGGTCTCGCCCGATGGCCGCCTGGTGGCCGTGGTGGGGGACTCCGTAGTGGTTCTGGCTGCCGCCGACCACCGGCCGATCCATGTCGATACCGGCGCTGTCCGGGTGGCCGGGTTCACCCATGATTCCCGGGCGCTGTACTGCGTCGATTCCCCGGAGAGCCGGTCGATCCGCATCATCCGTTTCAGCCCGGAGGGCGCGATGGCGGAGCGGATTAAGTTTTCCGACGGTTTTCCGACCCAGGTCTGGTCCGACCCCGATGGCGAGCGGCTGTTTGTGCGAATCAGGATGCAGGACCTCCTCGACCGCGTGGCCGTCGTCGACCTCCTCTCCGGCGCGGAGTTGTACTCCGAGTTCATTTTTCCCGGCGACGGCATTGTGGCCGGGGCGCCCGGCTGGCCCTGGCTTGTCTACACCAACTCCGGCCGCGAGGGCGGCCCGGAGGGGTCGTCGTCCTTCAAAATCTTCGACCTCGCGGCCAACCGGCCGGTGCGGGAAGTTCGGACGCGGCGCTTCGTCAACGACTCCACCCCGGCCGCTTTCCCCGTCGGCCAGGCGGTCGTCACCCCGGATGGCCGCAAAATGGTGGCCCTTGATGCCCCCGAGGGACGCCAGTTGCTCGTCTACGATCTCCAGTCCGATCGCTTTCTCGACTGGCTCCCGCTGGGCGAGGAGGCGGCGGTGGCGGCGCTTTCGGTGCAGCTTCGGCCCTGAGCGCCGCTTGAGGCGGGCACACCTGCGCCCGCCGGCTTGACCGGCCGCGCGCTCTTCCGTATCTTGGCCTCGAATGCGCGGGCAACGGGCCCCGCGAAAAGGAGGTTGACATGGCGGAACCTTTGGGTTGTGCGCGACCCACCGGACGTGCGGTCGGACAGGATGCTGTCGCGCCGGCCGCCCCCGAACAACAGCCCCGACAGGAGGTATCCACGATGGCAGTCCAGGTTGGACGGAAGGCGCCTGATTTCGAAGCGCCGGCCTATCACAAAGGAAAATTCACGACCGTGAAGCTGTCCGATTCCCTCGGACACTGGGTGATGCTCTGTTTCTACCCAGGCGACTTCACCTTCGTCTGACCGACCGAACTGGCGACGGTCGCCGCCACGTACCCTGAGTTGCAGGGTCTCGATGTCCACGTCTTTTCGGTTTCGGTCGACTCCCAATTCGTTCACAAAGTCTGGGACGAGCAGGAGCTCTCGAAAATGGTCGACGGCGGGATTCCGTTCCCGATGATCTCGGACCAGGCGGGCCAGGTCGGCCGTCTGTACGGCGTCTACGATGAGAACCTGGGCGTCAATGTCCGCGGACGGTTCCTCATTGACCCCGACGGTGTCGTGCAGGCGTTTGAGATCATGACCCCCCCGGTCGGCCGCAACATCAAGGAGACGCTCCGCCAGGTCCGGGCGTTCCAGCACGTTCGCAAGACCAAAGGCGCGGAGGTGACGCCGGCCGAGTGGGAGCCGGGACGCGCCGTGCTCAAAGTCGGCCCGAGTCTCGTCGGCAACGTCTGGAAAGAATGGAAGCGGAGCGGCTGAGGCTGCAATCCAGAGCCGTCCCGCCGCGTACTCCGAGCCGGGTTTGGATATAAACCCGGCTCTTTTCCGGAGGTGCGGCGGACCCGGCGGCATTTCACCATCGCGCATCGGCGATCGCCGCCCCCGTGCGAGCGTCGAGGACGAACGAAGACTTAGTCCCGGAGACCCGACCTCATGAATCCCCTGCCCCTCGAACCGCCGGTCCGCACGCTCCTGGGCCCCGGCCCCTCGGACCCGTATCCGGAAGTGCTCGCGGCCCTCGCCCGCCCGACGGTCGGCCACCTCGACCCCTGGTTTATCGACCTGATGGACCGGACGAGGGAACTGCTCCGCTACGCTTTTCGGACCGACAACGAACTGACCATTGCGCTGTCCGGTCCCGGCTCGGCCGGTATGGAGACCTGCCTGGCGAATCTCATCGAGCCGGGCGACACCGCGGTCGTGTGCGTCAACGGCTACTTCGGCAGCCGCATGCGCGACATTGTCGACCGGATCGGCGGGCGCCCGGTCGCGGTGAACGACGAATGGGGCCGGCCGGTCGATCCGGCGAAAGTCGAAGACGCTCTGAAGAAGAACCCCGGAGCCGGAATTCTCGCCTTCGTCCATGCCGAGACGTCGACCGGCGCGCAGTCGGATGCGAAAACGCTCGCCGAGCTGGCCCGCCGGCACGGGTACCTGGCCCTCGTCGATGCCGTCACGTCGCTTGCCGGGACGCCGCTCTATGTCGATGACTGGCAGATCGACGCCGTCTATTCCGGCTCGCAGAAGTGTCTCTCCTGCGTGCCGGGCCTCGCGCCGCTCAGTCTCAGCGAACGCGCCCTCGACCGGGTGCGGCGGCGCCGGACCCCGGTGGCCGGCTGGTTCTCCGACCTCACTCTCCTGGCGCAGTACTGGTCGGGCGGGGCGAAACGCACCTACCATCACACCGCCCCGGTCAACTCGATCTACGCCCTCTACGCCGCGCTGGAGCGGCTCCGCAGCGAAGGTCTCGAGAACAGTTGGCATCGCCACCGCGACAACCACCGGCTCCTGAAAACCGGCCTGGAGTCGCTGGGGTTGGAGTTTCTGGTCGACGAGAGCGCCCGGCTGCCGCAGCTCAACGCGGTGCGCGTGCCGACCGGTGTCGATGAAGCCGCGGTGCGGCGGCGGCTCCTTGAGGAGTTCAACATCGAGATCGGCGCCGGCATGGGCGAATTGGCCGGAAAAATCTGGCGCATCGGACTGATGGGCTGTTCCTCGGACCCCCTCAAGATCGAGCGCCTGCTGGCGGCGCTGAGAAAGATCCTCGTCGCCTGAAGCCGGGTTCTTCCTGCCCCCCCTACCGCACGTACGGCGTTGGGTCGGTGATCCGGGCGTTCAAGGCCGACGCGGCCGCGGTCGCCGGCGAGCACAAGTACAGCTCCGCGCCGAGCTCGGCCGCCCGGGGGAACAACGAGGTGTTGGTGCTGGCCAGGCATCGTTCCCCCGGCGCAACCTGTTCCGGCAGCCGCGCGGCGTTCAGCCCCGCCGAAGGATCCGTGACCGCCGCCCCCGCCTCGGCAAACACGCGGATCAATCCTTTCTTGAGCGCCTCCAGGTACACCGAGCGGGAGGCCGGGACCACCAGCACCCGGCAGTCCTGGTGCACCTGTTTGCCCTTGAGGATATCCGCGGCCACGCGGAGATCGTCGAAGCGGCCGTTCGTACCGCCCCCGATCACCACCATCTGCACCGAGAGTCCGTCGAGCTCCCGCGCGGCGTGGATTTCGGCGGCGCTGTTCGGCCCGGCGATCTGGGGCGTGAGCTGGTCGATGTTGATCTGAAACATTTCGACATATTCGGCGTCCTTGTCGGAGAGCATCGCCTGGTAGCGCCCGCCGCCGCGCGCGTTGAGATATCGTCGCGTCACGGCCTCGAACGGGCAGATCGCCGCCTTTGCGCCCAGGTCGGCGGAGGCGTTGCAGAGCGTGACCCGCTCGCTGATGCTCATGTGCGAGACGGCCGGTCCCTGGTACTCGATCGCCGCGTAGTCGGCCCGCTGCGGACCGAGCCGCTTGAGCAGGTAGAGGATGACGTCGCGGGTGTAGACGCCGCGCGCGCGGCGGCCGGTGACGTCGATACGGATGGTGGGGGGGACGCGCAGCCAGATCCGCCCGGTGGCCCAGACGGTCGCCATTTCGGCCGGCGAAATCGCCGCCGCGAACGCCGACAGCGCCCCGTAACTCGTGGCGTAGACGTCGCTGCCGAGTACCAACTGGCCCGGCGCCACCAGACCGTCCTCGACCACCAGCTGGTGGCAGCCGCCCTCGTAAACATCGTAGAATTTCGGGATCCCCTGGCGCCGGACGAATTCGCGGACGAGCCGGTGGTCGGCGGCCGACACGCAGCCGTCGCTGTCGTTGCACCGGGCCAGGGCGACTGAAATCCGGGCCGGGTTCCACACGTATTCGGTCCCGATCTCCTTGAAAGCGCGCACCACCGCCGCGGCGTCCTGGTGCGCGATCGTCACATCCGGCTGCACCACGACCAGTTCGCCGACCTCCACTTTCTCCCGCTCCGCCGCCATGGCGATGATCTTCTGCGCCGCCGACTGCTTGCCGAGCAAACTGACCGCGTGGCCGCGTTGCTTGAGGCCGGGAAGGTTGAGTTCGAGCTGCTCGAGCTTCAGAAACGGCGGCTTCTCCCGAATCCCGTACCGCCGCCGCCAGTTGTAGAACGCCGCCTTCGATATCCCCAGCTCCAGCCCGCACCGGTCGTCATCCCCGAACCGCTCCCACAGGTTCCGGACCTCCGCCTCTGAAAATTTCGGCACCGAATGCTTGGCGACATTCTTCTTCCGCCGCCAGTAGGCCACGAGGTAGGCGGGCACGCCGCCGAGACGCTCGCCGATCTTCTCGTCGGTCTTGTACAGCTTCTGCAGCTGCAGAAGCTCCCCCTTGGTCGGGATCTTGCGCCGCCGCGCCATCAGCTTCCGAACTCCTCGACAAATTCGTTCCGAAGCCGCTCGTACACGGCGTCGAGCGGCACCGACTGCACTTTGGTCCGGCCGATCACCGGCATGAAATTCGTGTCCCCCACCCACCGCGGGACAATGTGCATGTGAACGTGCCCTGGGATTCCCGCCCCCGATTCCCGCCCGAGATTCATTCCCAAATTGAACGACTGCGGTTGGTACGCCCGCTCCATCAGGCGCACCGCGTCGCGCGTCAACTGGAAAAACTCGTTGGCCTCGTCGACCGTCAGCTCGTCGAGCCCGCCCAGGTGGCGGATCGGGACGATCAGCGCATGGCCGGGATTGTAGGGATACTTGTTGAGGATGACGACATTGAGTCGGGCGCGGAAGACGATGAGGTTCTCGACCGAGTCGCGGTCGTGCGCGATGCGGTTACAGAAGACGCAACCGTCCTCTTTCTTGCCGAGCACGAACCCGGCGCGCCAGGGGGCCCATATCGCATTGTCTTCCATGATGGTGTAGAATAAACAAAATTACCCACACTGCCAAGCCCCGCCCCGGGGAATATCAACATTTTCACAAGCTGCTGTCGTTTAGATGGTTAGCGGCGTCTTTCTCCGCGCTCCGCCCCCGCTGTTATCGACCGCGCCGGCGGGCGATGTTTTAGTTGCCGCTCCCACCCGACCCTCCCATCATCCCCGCATGCATTACCGTCTGCTGGCCCGCCTCGATTCGGCAGTCAGCCCGGTGCGCCCGGCGCTGCTGCCGTACTGCCGTTTGCGCCTGGGAGAGGTCTGGTGCGACCCGGAGGGACGGCATACGGTGGCCTGCGGCGATGCGGCCGACCGCGCCTTTGTGCGCCGCCTCTTCGGCGCGCGCCGCGCGACGCTGGCGGTGCAGGACCCGCCGTACAACCTCGTCATGGGACAGAAACTGCCGCCCGAGGCCTACGCGAACTGGTGCCGTGCCTGGGTCGACAACACCGATGCGATCCTGGCCGACGCCGCCGCCCTCTACATCTGGCTGGGCGCCGACCAGGACCGGCACTTCCAGCCGCTCCCGCAGGTGATGGCCATGATGGCGGCGACCGGATTCGCCTCGCGCTCGCTCATCACCATGCGCAACCAGCGCGGCTACGGCACCCAGCGCAACTGGATGGCGGTGCGGCAGGAACTGCTCTACTACGTCAAGGGAGAGCCGCCCTTTTCCGTCCAGTACACCGGGATTCCCAAGACGCTCCGGGGGTACTACAAAACCGTCGGCGGAAAACGCACTGAGAACACCGAGCGGGGGAGAGGGGAGACGATCCGGCCCGGCAACGTCTGGGTCGACATCCAGCAGGTGTTCTACCGCCGGGAGGAGAACGTGAACGGCTGCTACGCCCAGAAGCCGCTGGCGGCGATCGAGCGCATCGTTCTCGCCTCGTCGCGCCCCGGCGAGCTGGTCGCCGATTTCTTTTCCCACGCCGGCACCACCCTGGTGGCCTGCGAGCGCCTCGGGCGCTCCTGTGTGACTTTCGACATCGATCCGATTTTCGCCGAGATCACGATCCGCCGCCTCGAACGCTACCGGGCCGAGGGCCGCACCGGGTGGCAGGCCGGGCACCCGTTCGAGCGGGAACTGCAACTGAAAAGACACGCGGCGAGCGCGTGCGCGCGGTAAGCGAGGCTGCCATGAGAGAAATCACCGGGACCGTCGTCGTCGCGGGCGACAACATCACCACCGACCACATCTGTCCGGCCCCGTGCCGGGGGGGCAAACGGGCCGACATCGTCAAGAGCATCTTCCGGGAATGCCCCGCGCTGGCGGACAAGAAGCTCCCGGCGGAAGCGATTCTCATTGCCGGCGACAGCTTCGGCGGCGGACCCGAACCGGCGCTCGCCGCGAGCGCCCTGCTCGCCGCCGGCGTCCGCTGCGTCATCGCCCGCAGCTTCCCCCGCGAGTTCTTCCGCCCCGCCGTCAACGCCGGTCTCGCCCTCGTCACCGCCGACCTCCGCGGGCAGCTGAGCGAGGGCGACCGCATCTCCGTGAACCTGCGCAAAGGAACCGTCCTCCGCGGCGAACAGGAATTTCCGTTCGGCAAGTATGCCGAACGCGTCGCCCGGATCGTCGAGCAGGGCGGCCTCGTCAGCGCCGTCCGCAAAGAACTCGGCAAAGAGTAGCCGCGTCAAGGCCGCCTCGCCGCCGAAGCGGGGGCCGTTGGGCGCGGCGGTTGCGCGGCGCGCCCTACGCCAGCCGCTCGAGCGTGACCGCCCCGTCCGCGATCTTCGCATACGTGAAATGGTGGATGAAATCCCCCGTGTTGACATAGATTCCCCCTCCGAGCGCCGTGCACACCGGGATATGCAGGTGGCCGATCACGACCACGTCGAACCCGGCTTTGATCCGCTGGGCCGCGTACGCCTGGTAATCCTTCGCGAACGTGTGGTCCCGCCGCGAGGTGTACTCGCGCGAGGATCCCGAGACTTTCTTGGCCAGCGGGATGGCCCAGTCGGGGGGGAGCTTGCGGTACAGCCAGATGTTGAACCGGTGGCGCAGAATGCGCTTGAGGAGCCGGTACCCGCGGTCCGCCGGCGCGAGGCCATCGCCGTGAATCAGGTGCAGCCGCCGGCCGCCGTAAGCCATGTCGAGGTGGTCCCGGTGAACGGTCACCCCGATGTGAGTTGCGAAGAAATCGTCCATCCAGAAGTCATGGTTCCCGCTCACATAGTCGACCGCGATTCCCCGGCGGACCAGGTCGGTCAGCAGGAACAACACCTGGTGGTGGTCCTTTGGAATCGCGTGGCGGTATTCAAACCAGAAATCGAACAGGTCGCCGAGAATCACCAGCCGGTCGCCGTCGGCCCGGACCAGCTCGAAGAGCCGGGCGATCTGCGCCACCTTGCGGTTCTCATGCTCGGCCGCGCCGGAGCCGAGGTGGGCGTCCGAGAAAACATAGAGCGCCATAGGTCTGTAATATAGGGAAGAGACGAGGGGGGGAAACAATTTTGTCGGGCGGGGTGTGCGCCCCGAGAGCCGCGGCCGCCTACCTGCCCGCGGCCGAATCCGCCCCCGGCCGGGGCGGCGCCTTGTGCACAAAAAGCGCCTCCCCCGCCCCCGGCGGCGCGATCACGGCGTGCGCCGGCGTGACGATCGCCTCCAGGCACATCACCTCCGGCGCGGGCGAAAAGTCGGTCACGCAGATGACTCGGCGGCCGTCGCTTTTATCCTCGATCTGCGTAATCTCCGTATTGTAGCAGCCGTTCGGCCGCCGGCCCATAGCCGTGACCAGCACCACCCGCTTCGAGAAATCCACCGCCGGGCGCTCCGGGACGGGGATCTGCAGACTGTGGACCTGGTTCCAGAAGGCGGCCCAGGCGGAATCGGTGGCGATTACAAAGTCCCGCGCTTCCGTAATGCCCGACTGCTGGGTCTGCACCGCCGTCTCAAAGCCCGTCGTGTCGCAGTCGGCGGCGCGGAGGGTTGTCAGCGCCGCCGCCAGCACGATCGCGCTTGTCAGTTTCGCCGGGTATGCCGTCATTGCACCTTCACCGTGTGTCCTTGCCGCCGCCGGGGCCGCCGGCCCGCTCACCCCCGCACCGGCGCCGTGACCTGCCCTTCTCCCATAAACCGCTTCATCGCGTTGTACCAGGCGTCGTTCATGTCCGCGAGCGGCATCGTCACGAGCGTGTCGATGGTGAGCCGGTCGCCGCCCACCGTGCCGATTTTCCGCAACGGGATCTGTGCGCGCTCGAAACGCCGCCCGAGATTGGCGAGGCGGCCGGGTTCGCACGACACGATCACCCGCGACTGCGCCTCGCCGAACAGGAGTGCGTCGGGGCGGATGTCCTCGCCGGTGGTGATCGCCGCGCCGATCGGGCGCTCGCGGCGGGCGATGCAGCACTCGGCCAGGGCCACCGCCAGCCCGCCGTCCGCTGCGTCGTGCGCCGACTTGATCTCCCCCGCGCGAATGGCCGCCAGGAGGACCTCCTGCATCCGCCGCTCAAACTGCAGATCGAGCGGCGCGACCGCCCCCCGGGTTTCGCCGAAGATCGTGTGGAGATACTCGCTCGCCCCGAGGTGGTCGCTGTTGCGGCCGATCAGGCAGACGACGTCTCCCTCGTCTTTGAACCACTGGGTCGTGATGTGGTCCGTGTGCTCGATCAGGCCGATCATCCCGATCGTCGGCGTCGGGAACACCGCCCGCCGGGGATCCTCGTTGTAGAACGAGACGTTCCCTCCGGTCACGGGCGTGCCGAGCGCCCGGCAGGCCTCGCCCATCCCGGCCACCGCCTCGGCGAACCCGTAGTAGATTTCCGGCTTGTAGGGGTTGCCGAAATTGAGGCAGTTGGTGATCGCCAGCGGCTGGCCGCCGGAGCAGACGATGTTGCGGGCCGCTTCGGCCACCGCGCTCTGCGCGCCGAGGCGCGGGTTGATATAGCAGTAGCGTCCGTTGCAGTCGGTCGTCATGGCGAGCGCCTTGTGCGTCTTGCGGATCCGCAGCACGGCGGCATCCGAGCCCGGCCCGACCGCCGTGTTCGTGCGCACCATCGAATCGTACTGCTCGAACACCCACCCCTTGTGGCAGATATTCGGCGCCGCCAGCATCGCCGCCAGCGTCCCGTTCCAGTCGCGCTCCAAAGGGTACCGGCGCGGATCGAGCCGCACGATCTCGTCCATGTAGGCCGGGCGCCGCGTTTCCCGATGGTACACCGGCGCGCCGCCGCCGAGCACCAGTTCCCGGGACGGTACCTGGGCGACCACCTGCCCGTCCAGCCGGACCGTCATCAGCCCGTCGTCGGTGACGTGCCCGATGATCGTCGAATCCAGCCCCCACTTGTCGAAGACCGCGCGCACCGCGTCCTCTTTCCCCTTCTTCACGCACACGAGCATGCGCTCCTGCGATTCGGACAGGAGAATCTCGTACGGCGTCATGTGCGGTTCGCGCACCGGGACGCGCTCGATGTGCAGTTCCACCCCCGCCTTTCCTTTGGCCGACATCTCCGAGGAGCTGCAGGTGATCCCGGCCGCCCCCATGTCCTGGATGCCCACGATCAGGTCCTGCTCGATAATCTCGAGGGTCGCCTCGACCAGCAGCTTTTCCGTGAACGGGTCGCCGATCTGCACCGAGGGGCGCTTCTCCTGCGATTTCTCGGAGAGTTCCTCGGAGGCGAACGTCGCGCCGTGGATTCCGTCGCGGCCGGTCTTCGACCCGACAATCATGAGCGCGTTCCCGGCCCCGCGGGCGACCGCCGAAGCCATCCGGTCGGCTCGGACCAGGCCGACGGCCATGGCGTTGACCAGCGGGTTGCCCGTGTAGGCCTCGTCGAAACAGACCTCGCCGGCGACTGTCGGGACGCCGAACGAATTGCCGTAGTCGCCGATCCCGCGCACGACGCCGTCGACGAGATACCGCACCCGCGGGTTGTCCGGGAGCCCGAAGCGGAGGGAGTCAAGCGCGGCGATCGGCCGCGCACCCATGGTGAAAATGTCGCGCAGAATTCCCCCCACGCCCGTCGCCGCCCCCTGGTAGGGCTCCACCGCCGAGGGGTGGTTGTGCGACTCGATCTTGAACACGACCGCCAAACCGTCGCCGATATCCACCGCGCCGGCGTTCTCTTCGCCCGCCTTGGCCAAGAGCGCCTCGCCCTCCCGCGGGAGTGTCTTCAAGAGCGCGATCGAGTTCTTGTACGAGCAGTGCTCCGACCACATGACCGAGAATATCCCCAGCTCCGTCCAGGTCATCTCCCGACCGAGGATCTCCCGGATCCGCTCGTGTTCCTCTTTAGTCAGCCCGTGGGCCGCAACCATCTCCGGAGTCACCTCCGGCTGCTGATACGCCATCTGGGTTCTGTCCCTTTCGACCGATGTTTCTCCGGCGCCGCCGCCGGTGTGACAGGCCAATATATCTTCCCGGCGTCCCCCGGTCAACGTCCCCCGCCCCTCTCCAGGTGGGGGAATTTGAACGCCGCGGGGCAGCGGGCCGCCAGCGGGCAGGCGGGACAGGCGGGGCGGCGCGCCGTGCAGACCGCCCGCCCGTGCAGGATGACCATGTGCGTCCAGTCGATCCAGTCGCGCTGCGGCAGGATTTTCATCAGGTCGCGCTCGATCCGGGCCGCATCCGAGTGCGCCGTGAGCCCCAGCCGCCCGCTCACCCGGATCACGTGGGTATCGACCACCACCCCCTCGGCGATGCCGTACCCGGCCCCAAGCACCACCGAGGCGGTCTTCCGCCCCACGCCGCGCAGCCTCACCAGCTCACCGATCGTGCGGGGAACCTCCCCGCCGAACTGCTCGAGAATCTGCAGGGCCGACTCAATGATCGCCCGCGCCTTGGTCGGGCCGTAGTTGATTGACGCGATGTCCGCCCGCAGGTCGTCGACATCGGCGTTCGCGAACGCCTCGATCGTCGGGTACTTCCGAAACAGCCGGGGGGTCACCGCGTTCACCCCCTTGTCGGTATTCTGCTGCGACAGAATGGTCGCCACGAGCAACTGGTGGACCGAGCCGTAAGCCAGCGTGGTGCACGCGCCGGGATAGTGCCGCCTGAGGATGCGGACGATCTCCGCCGCCCGCTCCCGGCGGGCGGCCGCGCCCTCGCGCGGCATCAGTCGCCCCCCAGGATGATGACGCGGTCGCGGTCGTTGAGGTCGCGGAGGAGAACGAACGTGCGGTAGCGCGGGTCGCGGGCGGTGAGCGCAGCGACTTTGTCCGCCTGGTCGTGGCCGATTTCGAACATGAGCCGTCCGCCCGGGACGAGGTGGGCCGGGGCCTCCTGCACGAGGACCCGGATCGCGTCAAGCCCCTCGGGGCCGGCGGTCATCGCGATCTTCGGATCCGCCCGCACCTCCGGCGCCAGCCCGGCGTAATCCGGCTCCGCGATATACGGCGGGTTGGAGACGATCAGGTCAAACCGCTCGTCGGCGGCCACCGCCGAAAAAAAATCCGACACCCGCAGGTCGACGCGGTCGCGGACGCCGTGGGCGGCCGCGTTTTGCCGCGCCACCGCGAGCGCCTCGGCCGATATGTCCACCGCCGTCACCCGGCACGCGGGTAGTTCGAGCGCAAGGGTCACCGCGATCACGCCCGAGCCGACCCCGACGTCGAGCACGCGCGGCGCGGCGAGACCTCGGCTCCCCACCGACCGCACCGCCGTCTCGACCAGCAATTCCGTCTCCGGCGTCGGCGCCATGACCGCCTCGCTGACCGAGAATTTCCGTCCGTAGAACCAGGCTTCGCCGAGAATGAA
This sequence comes from Candidatus Zixiibacteriota bacterium, assembly GCA_017999435.1. Classification (NCBI taxonomy): domain Bacteria; kingdom Pseudomonadati; phylum Candidatus Zixiibacteriota; species Candidatus Zixiibacteriota bacterium. The sequence continues at coordinate 480,851 of JAGNLV010000003.1, read as the reverse complement.
CTGGAGCGGGTGGCGGGTCAGGCGCCTTTGGACAATGGCGTCGGCCTGCGCCGCCGCCGCGTCGGTGAGAAGGTCGTCCCCTTCGAGATAGAGCCGGAGCCGGTCGACACCGAGCACGTGTTCGAAAATCCACTCGAGCTCCGCCTCCGCCTGTTCGATTCCCGCCGCCGCCAGTTGGGCGGCGTACCGGGCCAGCAGCGGTCGGAGCCGGTTGGTCATCCGGCGCGCCGCTCCGCCTTGTGCGCCCGCGGGGCCCGCCGCCGCACGATTCCGGCCGCCAATCCGCCGAAATACGCGGCCGCCGCCAGGCCGATGAACGACCAGCAGACGATCCTCGTCAGCGCAGGGGAGAACTGGATGGAATGCGGGATCAGATAGATCCCCAGCATGACTGCGAACCCGAGTACGCCCAGCCAGCCGAGCACCCGCGGCGGGTACGCGTCGCGGCCCACCCGGCGCCGGGTGAGCGAGCCGAACGCGGCAAAAACGACCAGCAGGAGGTACACGAACAGCAGCTGCGTCTTGTTGTCGGTGGCGTCGGTGCCGAACGGCACGCCCTCCCAGGTCGTCCCGAAAGTGAACCAGTTCATGGGAATGCCGAACGGGTAGCCGCCCAGAAACGCGCACAGGGCGGCAATGCCGTAGGCGCGCGCCATCGGAAACACGTCCGTGCCCCCGCCGGTCAGCCGCGCCCCGTGGAGAGCGCCGATCACCACGAAATACACCGTCGCAAACATCAGGGCAATGTGGGTGAGCAAGAGCCAGGTCGGCACATGGCCGACATATTTCATCACAAACGGCCGCCCGCCGTCGAGAAACACCGCACGCTGCCCGCCGATCTTGTCGCGCACCTCGATGTAGTACAGGAACCGGCCCCCCTTGAGCCCGGCCGTCATCAGGTACCCGTACCGCCCTCCGGCCGAGTCCAGCACCTCCAGCGGCGTCGTTCGGTAGCGGTACAGCGGGGTCGTCTCATCCTGCCCGAACCGCGCGTGACGGAGCACCGGCTGCACGCTGCCGTCGAACGGCCCCCGAATCGTCGCCGTGATGCGCGCCGTGTCGACCTCGTACGCCTTCGGCACCGTCATCATCTCCAGCGTGAACCCGCGGTCGGTGTGCACGTACGGTTCGGGACGGCCGCGCGAGTTGGTGCGGGCGATGTAAAGCAGCGCCGCCGTGAGGACCAGCGCGAGAGCGAAGCGGGTTATCTTCATAGCTGCGCCCCCGCCGTCTCCTGGAGTTTGAGCTGCTGCTCCTGCTCGTGCCGCCGAAGTTCGTCGATGAGCAGGTCGACGTCCCCGGCGAGCACCTGGTCGAGGCGGTAGAGCGTGAGGTTGATGCGGTGGTCGGTGACGCGCGACTGCGGAAAATTGTACGTGCGGATCTTGGCCGACCGGTCGCCCGTCGAAATCATCGACCGCCGCTCGGCCGCGATCTTCGCCTCCTGCGCGGCGATCTGCAGGTCCAGCAGCCGGGCCCGAAGCACTTTCAGCGCCTTCACCTTGTTCTTCAACTGCGACTTCTCGTCTTGGCAGGTGACCACCAGGCCGGTGGGGAGGTGGGTGATGCGGACCGCCGAATCGGTCGTGTTGACCGACTGCCCTCCCGGACCGCTCGACCGGAACACATCGACCTTGATCTCGTTTTCTTTGATCTCGATATCGACTTCCTCCGCCTCCGGGAGCACGGCCACCGAGACGGCCGAGGTGTGGATCCGCCCCTGCGTCTCCGTTTGCGGCACCCGCTGCACGCGGTGGACGCCGGATTCGTATTTCATCCGCCCGTAGGCGTCCTCGCCGTCGAGGGAAAAGATGATTTCCTTGAATCCCCCCGAGAGGCCCGGGTGCGAGCTGAGAATCTCCAGCTTCCATCCCCGGGTGTCGGCGTAGCGCTGGTACATGCGGAAGATGTCGCCGACAAACAGGCCGGCCTCGTCGCCCCCGGTGCCGGCGCGGATCTCGATGATGGCCGCCTTGTCGTCGTTGGGGTTCTTGGGCAGGAGTTTGAGTTTGAGCGCCCGCTCGACCTCGTGGATTTGGCTCTCGTAGGCGGCGAGCTCCTCGCGCGCCAGCGCCATCAGCTCGTCGTCCTCATCGGCGCGGATCACCGCCTGGGCCTCCTCGATCCCGGCGCGGAGGCGGCGGTAGTCCCGCCCGATCGCGAGGACGTCCTCGACCCGGCGGCGCTCCCGTCCCAGTTCGATCATCCGGCGCTGATCCGATGCCGCTCCCGGCTCGGCCATCTCGCGATCGATGGCGGCCAGGCGGTTCTCCAATTTGGCCACAAGATCAAGCACAGCTCATCCTCGCGTTACTCCACATTCTCGGAAACAAGGGTACGGGGAATTGTCCGCCGGCGCAAGGCGGAATGTGCGGGCGCCTACGACACCGGAATCCGCGTCGCCGCTACTTTCGATTCCGTCCGCCCGAGCGCCGTCTCGAGCGCCACGATCGCCACCTCGAGCTGGTCGAACGAGGGCTCCCGGGTGGTGATCGCCTGCAGCCAGAGCCCCGGCTGGATCAGCACCCGGGTGACCTTGTGGTCGCGCGTCCGGCCCGACAGCTTGAGCAGCTCGTAGGATCCCCCGGCCACCAGCGGCAGCAGCGCGAGGTGCACCGCAAACCGGGTCGCCAGCGAGGGCGGGTGGCCGGCGATCACCGCGAATAGAGAGTCGGACACCGCATAGATCAGGATCGCCGTGAGCGCCACGATGAGGATAAACGAGGTGCCGCAGCGGGGGTGGAAGCGCGTGTAGAGCGCCGCCCGCCCGGGCGTGAGGTCATCCCCCATCTCGTAGGCGTAAATCGATTTGTGCTCCGCCCCGTGGTACTGGAAAATGCGCTTGAAATCCTTCAGGAACGAGATCATCCAGACATAGCCGACAAACAGCGCCAGCCGGATTCCCCCGGCCAGGAGATTGAACCCGACCGCATCTTTCTTGATCCCGACCAGCGAGGCCAGCGCGAGCGGGAGAAAGAAAAACAGGCCGATGCCGAGCGCGAAGGCGGCCGCCACCGACAGCTCTAACACCAGCGCGTTCGACTTTTTATCCTTCCCGGGCGCCGCCGCGGCGCCGTTCTTTTCCGCCTCGGCCGCCTCGATTTCCCGCATGGCCACGTCCGCCGAGAAATTCAGCGTCCTGATGCCGACCACGAGCATCTCCGCAAACGAGACCGTTCCGCGGATGATCGGCGCCCCGAGCACCCTATGCCGCTTGGTGAGAGAGAGGTAGGGCTCGCACTTGACGAGAATCTCGCCGTTGGGTTTTCGCACGGCGGTGGCGATGCGATCGGCCGAGCGCATCATTACGCCCTCGATCACGGCCTGCCCGCCTACATTCAAGTCCGGCATGGCTCTGGTTGGCTCCCGTCGTGGCCAGGGATTCGCGCGCACTGCCGCCGCCCGCCTGTCCGCCCCGCCGGCGGTCTCGGGCGGCCCCGCGCGGCCCGCTCCTGCGTTACTTCGAATCCTTCTGGTACTTCTTGTACTTCTGGATGAAGCGCTCGACCCGGCCGGCCGTGTCAATCAGGCGCTGCTTCCCAGTGAAAAACGGATGGCAGTTCGAGCAGATTTCGACACTGATATTTTTCTTGGTCGACCGGTTCGGATAGGTCGCCCCGCACGAACAGGTGATCGTCACGTCGAATGTCTTCGGGTGTCCTTCAGCTTTCACAACTCGTTCCTCAACGTTGGCTTTGGGTTCGGCCCTCCGGGGTCGATCGCCCGACGCCCGGAGCCTCTTAATATATACGCATCCCCCTGCCTGGCAAGATGAATCTTCCTGCCGGCGCGCTCGCCGCGCCCGCACGTACAACCTCGCGCGATCGCCCGCGGTTCCCGCGCGGCCCGCCAGGCGAATCATAAGTTCATGTCGGATAATAAGATTGACCAGTAGTAGGTGCCGTAGACCAAGCGGTCCACGCGCCCGTAGGGCGCGCACAGCGAAACCAGCTCGTCCCGCTGAAAGTAGTTCTTCAAGATCACGAACGGCTCACCGTTGTCCAGAAACCGCCGGCGGAAATTGTTGCCGTGGGCATCAACCCCGGCCGCCGGCAGCGACCGTCCCTCGGCCGGCGGATTGTTATCGATCATCCAGAGGCGCCCGCCCCTTCTCACCAGCCGTCCGAGCATCGGAAAAAATGTCGGGAACGTCTCTCTCGGCTGGTGCGACAGCCAGAACGCCAGGACCACCAGATCGAACGCCCCCTCTGCGAACGGGGGGTGTTCAAGGTCGGCGATGAGAAAGTGCGGGGGTCGGCGGTACTCCTTGCGGCCGGCCTGGGCGATCATCTCGGGGGCGATGTCCGCGGCCGCCACCAGGGCCGCCCGCTCGGCCAGGATCTGGGTCCAGTAGCCCGTGCCGCAGCCGAGGTCGAGCACCTCGCGGCCGTCGGCCAGTCCGCGCAGGAAAGCGGCCTCGTCGTCGATCTCTTTTCGGCGCGGGGGATTGTCGCGGTAGTAGATCTGTTCGTACTCCGGTGCGCGTCGCCGGTAGTACCGCCGCGTCTGCTCGTCACCCACAGCGCCTCCGGAGCAATCCGGCCAGCCTGTGTCCGAGCGCGTCGGCCTCGGCCAGGGCCGCCGCCGAACCGGCCGCCTCGCCCGCCTCGAGCCCCCGGGTGCGGTAGGTGAGCAGCCCCTCGTTGGTCACCTCGGCCCATTTGAAGAACCCCGCGATCACGCGCCGGGCTCCCTCGGTCCACTGCCGCTCCCCGCTCACCAGCACCATCGCCCCCGGCCGCTTGCGCGCGATGAGCTTGAGGAAACCGTGGTCGGGATCGGCCCCGCGAAAATCCGCCGGCCGCACACAGTTGCATCGGTCGATGAACAGCTTCGCCTGGCTCGACACCGTGTCGAAATGAATCGGGCTCCCGAACAGCAGGCAGTCGCAGCGCGCCAGCTCGCGGTAGAGCGGCGCCATGTCGTCATCAAAAAAACAAAACTGGGGTGTCGGCGCCTCGCCGCACGCCTGGCAAGGGAGGATGCGAAGATCGTTGAGCTTGACAAAGGTCGTGCGCACCCGCGCCGCGCCGCGCAGACCGCGGCGGACTGCGTCCGCCGCCTGCCGCAGAAGGATGTCGGTCGAGGCTCCCGGCACGGGCGAGCCCGATATAACCAGCAGACTAATCACAGTCGCGCCGCTCCAGTTCCTCAAGTTCGCCGTACAGCGCCAGGAGCGCCGCTTCCACCTCCTGCTTGCGCCGCGAAGCGGCCTCGAGCGCTTCCCAATCGGTGCGCGGAATGCGGCGGGCGATCCCGTCCTCGAGTTCCTCCAGCTCCCGCTCGTGATCGGCGATCTTTGAGCGCGTCGACTTCAACGCCTTCTTCAGGCGCGCCTTGACCCGCGAGGCTTCCTTGAACGCCTGGTAGACCTCCCGCGATTTTTCCTTGTCCGGCCTCGGCGCGGCCTCGAGCGCGGCCGCGGCCGCTTCCGCCTGCTTCTCTTCGAAATGGCTGTAGCCGCCGCCGTAGACGAAAGCGGTCCCGCCGGCCAGGTGGATGATCCGGTCGGCCACCCGGTCGAGGAAGTGCCGGTCGTGGCTGACAATGAGGCAGCTCCCGTCGAACCGCCCGAGCGCTTCCTCGAGCGCCTCGCGCGAGTCGATGTCGAGGTGGTTGGTCGGCTCGTCGAAAATCAGGAAATTGGCCGGGTGGTAGATGATCCGCGCCAGCGACAGTTTCGTCCGCTCCCCCCCCGACAGCGCGGACACGCGCTTGAAGCAGTCCTCCCCGGTGAATCCGAAACGGGCGAGAAACGACCGCATCGCCCCGACCTCGGCCATCGGATCCTCCTCCCAGATGTTGTCGAGCACCGTGGCCTCGAGCCGGAGGTTGTCCAGGTCCTGGTCGAAATAGACGACGTCGACATTCGCCCCGAGGCGGAGCTCGCCGCTCACCGGGGCGAGCTCGCCGATCAGCGCTTTGAGCAGCGTCGACTTGCCCGATCCGTTCCGGCCGACCAGCCCGATCTTCTCCCCCCGGTAGAGATCGAAACTGACATTCCGCAGGACCGGCTCCGCGCCGTAGGCCAGCGTCACCGACCGCACCTCGAGCACGTGGGCAAACGACCGTCCCGAGGACCTCACCGCGATACTCGGCCCGGCGCCCTCGCCCCGCGGCGGAGGGATGCGCTTGATCCGCGACAGGTACTTCAGCTTCGACTGCGCCTGCCTCGTCTTCTGCCCGGCCATGTTCCGCCGGATGAATTCCTCGATGCGCCGGATCTCTTCCTGCTGGTGGCGGTAGTGGTGCTCGTGGAGCCGCTTGCGCTCGGCCCGCTCGACGAGGTACTTCTCGAATCCGCCGACATACTGGTGAATTTTCCCGAACTGGATTTCCCACACCTTGTCGACCGTGCGGCTGAGGAAGCGCCGGTCGTGCGAGACGATCACGCAGGCCTTCTCCAGCTTGCGCAGGTACTCCTCCAGCCAGACGGTCGATTCGATGTCGAGGTGGTTGGTCGGCTCGTCGAGCAACAGGAGATTGCCGCATCCGGCCAGGGCCATGGCCAGCCCCGCGCGGTTCTTCTCGCCGCCCGAGAAGGTGGCCAGCCGGTCGCGGTGGCGGGCGCGCTCGAACCCGAGGCCCTCGAGAATGAGGCGGACCTCGCTCTCGAATCCGAATCCGCCCGCGGCCTCGAACTCGTGCTGCACCTGCCCGAGCCGCTCGAGCCGGCGCGCGTCGTGGGGATCGTCCGCCAGGTGCTCCTCGAGTTCGGTGATCTCGCACCGCATCTGGGCGAGATCCCGGCGGGCCGAGGCCACCAACGCGAACAGCTCCCAGTCGAGCACCGAGGTCTTGTCCTGCGGCACGTAATCGATCACGCAGTGCTTCGCGAGCGTCACCGTCCCGGCGTCGGCCGCCACCCGCCCGGTGAGCAGCTCAAAGAGCGTCGTCTTGCCGATCCCGTTGCGCCCGACCAGGCCGATCCGGTCGGCGGCCGTGATGGTGAACGAGACGGCGTCGAACAGCACCTGGTCCTGGTACTTCTTGGAAACACCCTCCGCGGCGAGCAGCGTCATCCCGGCTCCTCGGGGGGCGCGCCCCGCGCCAGCAGCATCTCGGCCAGCAGGAGCCCGGCCGCGATCCACAGGAAGAGCTGCCACAGCTCCCGCCCGTAGCGGGACTCAGCGATGAGACCGGCGAGATTCCCCTCGGCCGCCAGCTCGCGGTGCTCCGGCGCGCCGACCGCCTGCGCGAACCGGTCGACATCCGCCGCCGCCAGGTCGCCCTCGGCCGGGTCGATGTTGACCGCGAACCGGTCGACCTCCTGCCCGGCGTACCGCACCTGGTAGATCCCCGGCCGCTCGACCGGCTGCGCCCGCACCAGCACCCTTCCCTCCGATTCCTCCGGCGACAGGTAGTAGCGGCTGCTGTCCGGGGCGATCAGCTCCAGCGACCCGGAGATCGCCCCCCTGAGGGAGATCACCCGCGGCGTGCTCGCCCGGGCGTACAGCTTCAGGTCGTAGCTCGAGAGGTCGGCGGCGAGGTACTCGGCCACCCGCGATACGAAGGGGACGAAGAAGGCGTGGCCGACCATGTCGGAGTACGCCGGCGCCATCGGCCCGGCGAACGTCACCACCCGTCCCTCGCCGTACCGGGCCTCCACCAGCGCCGGGCGGCCGCCGGAGAACGTCGCGATCTCCGCCGCCTCCCCGACCGTGTGCAGCCTGGGCAGCGTGTAGAATTTCAGGTCGGGGAGTTTCTCCGCGAACGAAAACACGGAGAAAATCGGGTGCTCCTTGACCACCGACTCCAGCGTGTAGTACCCGGCGCGCGAGAAGTCCGTCCGCGCCGCCTCGTCGATCACCACCCCCGCGATGTCGGCCCAGGTCCGGTTGAACGAGGCCGCATCGGCGCCGCCGCCGTAGGTGAGAAAGAGCGAGGTCCCCCGCCGCACCGCCGCCTTGATCCGCCCGACATAGGCATCCGCGATCGCCGGCGTCCCCGGCAGCATGATCACGTCGTACTCGGCCAGATCAACCGTGCCGAGATCCTCCGGCCGCGCCTGCTTCACCGACCAGTACTGGGCGAGGTCGCCGGAGGGGGTGAGCGCGAGACTGATGAACTGGGCCGCCGGATCCCCCGCGACCATGAGCACCGTGAACTGCTCCGGGATGCGGAAGGTGAAGTAGTAGCGGTTGTCCGAGGGGAACCGGTCGTCGGACAGCTCCACCCAGCCCGAGTGGAACCCGCCGCGGGCGACCGACTGGGTGAACCGCACCGCCTCGTCGCCCCCCGCCGGCGCCGCCGCGTCCGTCTGCGCCACCCGCCGGCCGTCGAGATAGAGCGAGGCGATCAGGTCGGTCCGGGCCGCCGCCCCGTAGTTGTGCACCTGCGCGACCACCTCGAAATCATGCTCCGGCACGAGCAACTGCCCGCCGAAATCCACGCCCGCCACCCCGACATTCTCGGCGTCCTCATCGGGCAGCGCGACCACGAACACCTGCACCTTGCCCTCGAGCTTCAGGCCGCTGTCGGGCAGCGAGGCCCGCTGGCGGTCGCTCACTATGTAGATCTCCCGGGTGAGGTTGGAGGCCTGCGCGATAAGGTCGGAGGCCCGTCCCAGCGCCCCCGCGAAGTCGGCCCGAAGAGCGCTGGCCGGGACCTGCGCGAGCTCCTGCTGCGCCGCGGCCGCCGATCCGAACCGCCCCGCTCCCTCCGCCGCCGCCGTCCGGCACAGCGGCACGAGCGCCACCTCGTCCGACTCGCCGAACGTCTCCAGAAGCTTCTGCGTCCGCTGCTTCGCCAGCGCGAACAGGTTGCCGTCGCGGACCGAGCGATCCATCGAGGCCGAGTTGTCGAAGAGCACGACCGCCGAGACCGCGGCGTGCGAGCCGAGCGCCCCCCCCTCGGTGGTCGGCCGGGCGAAGGCCAGCACGAGGGCGAGGATGATCGCCATCCGCAACAGCAGCAAGAGAATCTGGCGGATCTTTAGCCGCCGCACCTGCCGCCGCTGCATCTCCTTGAGATGCTTCAGCGACGAAAACTCGACGATCTTCACCCGCCGCTTCGAAAAGAGGTGAATCAGAAGCGGAATCAGCGCCGCGAGCGCGGCGAACAGCACGCCCGAATTGAGAAAGTTGAACACGCTCTGCTACTTTATGCGGTAAGGTTTCTCAAGGCAGCGGCGGGCCTCCTGCTGCGCGTACGCGGCCGACGAGCCGGCGAGCACCTGCCCGTAGTACTCCTGCGCAAGGCCGTGGTCCCCCAGGACGTCGGCCGTCTTGCCCAGCCACAGGTTCATCTGCCCCAGGTAGAACGGCCGCGATTCCAGGAACAACCCGGTCTCCAGCGCGTCCCGCGCCAGCTCGGTGTCCCCCATGCCGAGCGCCGCCGCCCCCAGCCAGAGGTAGGCCGTCGGCATCGTCCGGTTGACCGAGAGCTGCTGCTGGAACGTCTGCATGGCCTCGACGAAATAGGTGGCGGCGCGGTCCCGGCCGCGCTTGTCGCCCCGCGAAAGGAGAATCTCGCCCAGCACCACCCGGGCCTCCCCCTGCGGCGCGCGGCTTTCCGGGCGGGTGATGATCTCGACCAGGAGCGATTCCGCGGTCGCGGTGTCGGACGTGTAGAGCGCCGCGAGCGCCCGGTTGAACGCGATGGTTTGATCCGAGGGGTCCTTCGACTGGCCGTTCTGAAGACTCGCGCGGGCCTCGGCGTACATCCCGTTCATCATTTGGAACGACCCGAGCGTCATCCAGTTGACCGCCCGCTCGCCGTCAAGCTGCACCTGCGCTTCGGCCGCATCGGCCGCCCCGTAGTAGTTGCCGAGCATGAACTCGGCCTGTTTCAGCCGCGACCAGGCAAAGGCCGAATCGATCCGCCCCGGCGCCAATTCCAGCATCGCCCGCGCGTAGTCCCGCATCCGCCCGTACTGGAACAGGGCCTCCGCCTTGTCCGCCTCCTGGGCGAGTGCGGGAAAGCGAATTGTCGACGTGTCGACATAAGCGCGCCACTCGGCCTCGAGCGCCCCGATCCCCTTGCCGTATGCCAGCGCCAGGCGGCGGCGGAGGTTGAGATCGTCCGCCGACACATACAACGCGCGAAACGCCTCCAGCCCGTAGCTGTCGATAAGGTACTGGGCGAAGGTCGCCGAGGCGCGGTCCGCTACCAGCGGCGCCGCGGTCAGGTAGGCGTAAGTGTCCAGCAGGCTGTCCAGCGGCGGCACCCGGCCCTCGGCCGCAAGCTTCTTCATGTCGAACAGGGCGAACGAGGTGTAGTTCGCCGCCCCCTCCGACAAGAACGGCGGGGCGTATCCCCAGCTCCGCAGGAGGGCCGTGTGCGTGGCGATGAACGGATCGACCGTGTTCTGACCGTTGGCCGCGATCGCGAACGCCGTGCTCCGCGTCGGATCGGTCACCTGCCCGTACCGCGTGTCCCACAGCACCGCCGGCGAGGCGCAGGGGAGAAGGAAGATGCTGAACTTGCCCGGCAGCGAGAACTGGAACACTTCCTGAAACTGCCGGTAGTGGTGTTCGAGGACGCCCTTGAAAGCCTCGATATAGTAATCGCCGAACGAGTTCGGGACGTAGTGCACGTCGAGGCTGGCGCTCGGCTGAATCTTGTAGGCCCCGGTGACCCGGTGGTCGAAGAGGCACTGGGCGGTGTCGAAATCCGTGAACGCCAGCGGTGTCACCGTGAGCATCAGCCGCCCGCCTCCCTTCCCCTCGATCCCCTCGATGCGGGCGGGGAGACCGTACTCGGCCGAATAACTGCGGGCGTAGGTTCTGGCCGATGGTCCGAGCGTCACCGCGTGCACGAGAAACTGGGCGTGGGCGGTGTCCGCCGCCGTCACTTCCACTTCTGCCGAAAACGCCAGCGCAAACCCGGCCGCCGCGACCCCGCGCACCACGGTCGCCGTGTCGGAGTACAGCAGGACGGCTCCGGCCGCCGAGTCCTGCTGGTGAACGTCGAGGGCGAACCGCACGGCATCCGCGGCGGCCGCCGGGGCGCCTGCCTCCAGGCTGACCAGGGCCGCGAGAATGATCAGGTGTCTCATGCTTTCTTATACTCTCGGGAAGGGTTGGCGATGAACTCACGCCGGCTCGGCCGGCGGAGCCGCGGGCGGATCCACGTCCGCCACCAGGCGGCCGTCGACCATGACCGGGAGCACTGGCATGGTGTCGACCGCGGCCGCCGTCTCCACGTCCGCCCCGAACCCCAGTTCGGTCAGTCGGCGGCCGTGCTCCCCCTGCTGAATGGTCTTCTTCAGGGCGCTCTTGTTCGAGCGGTACAACAGGAGGGCCAGCGACCCGGCGTCGTTCAGCGCGAGATTCAGTTTGTGTTCGGTGGCCAGCAGGTGCACGAGCATGCCGGCGCAGATCGTATCCTCGATCGAAAACCCGCCCTCCTGCCCCGAGCAGACGAGCACGAGGCCGTGCCCGGCCGCGGCCGCCTTGCGGGCCACGGCGCTGACATTGACCAGCGCGCAGCAGAGCACCAGGTCCGCTCCCACCGCGTCCCGGTACACGCCCGTCCCGTTCGTCGTCGTCATGATCACGAATTTGCCGCCGACCGTCTCCGGCGTGAACTCCGCGGGCGAATTGCCGAGCTTGAAATTCTCGATCCGCACGTTGTCCCGCTCCCCCGCCAGCACGGCCATGTCCCCCCCCAGCTTGGCCCAGAGTTCGCCCGCCTCGCCGGGGCCGGGCGTCGGGATCACTCCCTTCGCCCCGGCCAGGAGCGCCGCGCAGGTCGAGGTGGACGACCGCAGAACGTCGATCGCCACCACCGTCCGACCCGACAGCTTCGCCCGCCCGAACGGGATCGGCGTCAGGTACAGGTCCACCTGCATCTGGAGTCTACTTGTGCGAGCCATGCTTATAGAACGGCGGCTTCACCACCACCGCCGGGAACTCCTTGCCGCGGATCGCGACTCTCACCGTCGATCCCACTTTGCTCAGGTCGCGCGGGACATACCCCATCGCGATCGCTTTCTGCAGACTGGGAGAGAACGTGCCCGAGGTCACCTGCCCGATCGGCTTCGCCCCGTCGGTGATCGTGTAGCCGTGGCGCGGAAACGCCTTGCCCTCGAGCTCCAGGCACACCAGCCGGCGGACCGGCTTCTCATCCCGCTGCTTCTCGAGCACCGGCTTGCCGATGAACTCCTTGTCGAAATGGACGATCCACGACAGCCCGGCTTCCACCGGCGTCGTCGTGTCGTCGATATCGTTGCCGTACAGGGCCATTTTCATTTCCAGCCGGAGCGAATCGCGCGCCCCCAGACCGATCAGTTTCATCCCGAATTTCTTCCCCGCCTCCGTCAGCACCCGCCACAGCCGGTCGGTGTCCGGCGGCGGAATGTACAGCTCGAAACCGTCCTCCCCCGTGTACCCGGTGCGCGAGAACAGCACCTTCACTCCGCCGATCTCGGCCCGCGCCCAGGTGTAGTAGGGCATCGCGCCCAGGTCGAACGACGTCACCTGCCGCATCATCTCTTCGGCCTTCGGTCCCTGCACCGCCAGCAGGCTCGTGGCGGGGGATTGGTCGACCAGGCGGACATTGCCCGCCAGGTGCGACTGGAGCCACGCGAAATCCTTGGCGATGTTCGAGGCGTTAACCACCAGCAGGTACTCCTGCGGGCCCATTCGGTACACCAGGAGGTCGTCGACAATCCCCCCGTGCTCCATCGTCATGCACGAGTACTGGATCTGGCCGACCTGCAGGTCGGCGACGTTGTTGGTCGTGGTTCTCTGGAGGAAAGCCAGGGCGTCCGGCCCGCTGACCTCGAACTCCCCCATGTGCGACAGATCGAACAGTCCGACATTGGTGCGCACCGCGAGGTGCTCGTCGGTGATCCCCGAGTACTGGATCGGCATGCAGAACCCGGCGAATTCGACCATCTTCGCCCCGGCCTGAATATGGTAATCGTAGAATGCGGTCTTGACAGCTTCCGACATGGCAGACTTCTTTCCTTAGACCCGCTTGCAGGCAGGTAATTACATCATGTCTGCCTAATGTAGAATGACCGCCGGAAATGTCAATATCTACTTTGCGGCGGCCCGGCGGGCGCCGCGCCGGAGTTGACTTCGCGCCCTCGTGACCCTATCCTTCCCCTGCCCGGTATGATCGCCGCCCGCAACCGTAATCGTCCGGAAAGGTCGCGCTCCGGCGCGCACGATGCCATGAACCTCATCATCCTCACCGAACACGACCGCGTCGGCGGCGAGACCTTCCGACTGGCCGCGCAGCGGGCCGACCACCTCCGCACCGTCCTGCGCGCAACCGAGGGGGACCTCGTGCAGGTCGGCCTTCTTAACGGCCCGTGCGGGACCGCCCGCGTGGCGCGCCTCGCCGCCGATGAAGCCCTCCTGGACTGCCGGTGGACCGCCCCTCCGCCGGCCCCCGTGCCGACCGTCGATCTCATCTGCGCTCTCCCGCGCCCGCAGACTCTCAAGAAAATCCTGTTCGCCGCCGCCATGATGGGGGTCCGCCGCCTTCACCTGGTCCGCGCCCGGCGCGTCGAAAGGAGCTACTTCTCCTCCCCGCTGTTGAACCCGGAGCAGTACACGCCGCACCTGATCGAGGGGCTCAGCCAGGGACGTCTGACCCGCCTGCCCGAGGTCGCCGTGCACGACCGGTTCCGGCGCTTCTTTGAGGATATCCTCCCGGTGCTCGAGCAGAACGAATCCGCCCCGTCGCTGCGGCTCGCGCCCCACCCCGGCGCAGCGGCGATGCTCGACGCGGTCTATCGCGGCGATTCGCCCCGTCTCCTGGCGGCTGTCGGGCCGGAAGGGGGATGGGTGCCGTTCGAGGTCGAGCTGCTGACCTCGCTCGGTTTCCGCGCCTTCAGCTTGGGGCGCTTCACCCTCCGCGTCGAGCACGCCGTCACCGCCGTGCTCTCGCAGATCGAGTTGCTCGCCCCCCGCTGACGGTTCCTCCGGCCGGCCCGGGGAGGCCTTCGCCTACGCCCGGGCGAGCTGCCGCAGCACCATCTGCAAAATCCCCCCGTGCCGGTAGTACTCGACATCGATCGGCGTGTCGAGCCGGGCGACGGCCTCGAACCGTTTCTCGCCGTTCTTCGAAAGCGCCTTCACCGTCACCCGCTGTTTCGGCTTCATGTCGTTCGAGAGTCCCTCGATCGTGTACAGTTCGTGGCCGGTCAGCCCCAGCCTCTCGCGCGCTTCGCCCGGCAGGAACTGGAGCGGGAGGACGCCCATCCCGACCAGGTTGGAGCGGTGGATCCGCTCGAAACTCTCGGCGAGCACCGCTCTGATCCCGAGCAGGCTCGTCCCCTTGGCCGCCCAGTCGCGCGAGGACCCCATCCCGTAGTCCTTCCCGGCGATCACCAGCAGCGGCGTTCCGTCCGCCTGGTACTTCATCGCCGCATCGTAGATGCTCATCTGCTGGTTGGCGGGGAGATAGATCGTCACGCCCCCCTCGGTTCCGGGGGCGAGCAGGTTGCGGATGCGGATGTTGGCGAAGGTGCCGCGCGTCATGACCCGGTCATTGCCGCGCCGCGAGCCGTAGGAATTGAAGTCGGCAAAAGTCACGCCGTGTGAGAGGAGGTATTGGCCCGCCGGGCTGTCGGCCTTGATCGACCCCGCCGGACTGATGTGGTCGGTGGTGATCGAATCGCCGAATATCCCCAGCACCCTCGCGTCCCGGATCGGCTCGACATCCCCCGGCTCCGGCTTCATGTCGACGAAGAACGGCGGCTCCTGGATATAGGTCGATTTCTCGTCCCACCGGTAGAGCTCGCTCGCGGGCGACTGGATCCGGTTCCACCGCTCGTTGCCCGTGAACACGGCCCCGTAGCGGGCGCGGAACATGGCCGGGCTGATCGCTCCCGCCATGGCCTCGGCGATCTCCCGCTGGCTGGGCCAGATGTCCCGCAGGTACACCGGCTTTCCGCCCTCATCGGTCCCGATCGGCTCCGTCGCCAGATCGATCGCGGTCGTTCCGGCGATCGCGTAGGCCACCACCAGCGGGGGCGAGGCGAGGTAGTTGGCCCGCGTGTGCGGGTTCACCCGCCCCTCGAAATTCCGGTTGCCCGACAGCACCGCCGACACCACCAGGTTCCCCTCCTCGATCGCTTTGACCACCGCTTCGGGCAGCGGCCCGCTGTTGCCGATACAGGTCGTGCACCCGAACCCGACATTGTGGAACCCGAGCTTCTTCAGCGGCTCGATCAATCCCGCCTTCTCGAGGTAATCCATCACCACCCGCGACCCCGGGGCGAGCGAGGTTTTCACCCACGGTTTGCTCGTCAGCCCCCGGGCGGCCGCCTTCTTCGCCAGCAGCCCCGCCCCGAGGAGCACCGAGGGATCGGAGGTGTTGGTGCAGCTGGTGATGGCGGCGATCACCACCGCGCCGTGCCCGATCGCGGCCCGGTACCCGTCGCTGATCTTGACCTGCCTCTCGGTTTCGCTCGGTTTGAGCTCGAACCCGCGCTCTTTGATCGGCCGCGCGAGCGCTCTCTGGAATTCGTCTTTCATCTTCGACAGCGCCACCCGGTCCTGCGGCCGCTTGGGACCGGCCAGCGAGGGTTCCACCTGCGAGATATCGAGCTCGAGCGTGTCCGTGAACGCGGGGGCCGCCGCTCCCTTCGCGCGGAACAGCCCCTGCTCCTTGCAGTAGCACTCCACCAGGTCGACCTCGCCGTCGGTCCGCCCGGTCATGCGCAGGTAGTCCAGCGTGAGCTCGTCGACCGGGAAAAACCCCATCGTCGCGCCGTATTCGGGGGCCATGTTCGCCACCATCGCCTTTGCCGGCAGCGGTAGCGTGTCGAGCGCCTCGCCGTAGAATTCGACAAACTTCCCCACCACCCCTTTCTGCCGGAGCATCTGCGTCACCGTGAGCACGAGGTCCGTCCCGGTCGTCCCCTCCGCGAGCTTCCCCGTGAGCTTGAACCCGATCACCTCCGGCGTCAGCATATAGAGCGGCTGCCCGAGCATGACCGCCTCCGCCTCGATCCCCCCGACGCCCCAACCGACCACCCCCAGCCCGTTGATCATCACCGTGTGGCTGTCCGTCCCGACCAGGCTGTCCGGGAAGGCCTCGCCGTCGCGCACCAGCACGCACTTGGCGAGGTACTCGAGATTCACCTGGTGGCAGATCCCGGTCGCCGGCGGCACCACCCGGAAATTCGCAAAGGCCTTCTGCCCCCAGTGGAGGAACTCGTACCGCTCGGCGTTGCGCTGAAATTCCATCTCCATGTTGGCCGCCAGCGCGTCGTCCGAACCGTACCGGTCGACCATGACCGAATGGTCGATCACGAGATCAACCGGCACGAGCGGATTGATCTTCTTCGGGTCCCCCCCCATCCGTTTCATCGCCGACCGCAGCGCCGCCAGGTCGACCACCGCCGGCACCCCGGTGAAATCCTGAAGGAGTACGCGGGCCGGTTTGAAGGGGAACTCGTGGCTCTGCTCGGCCGCTTTCCTGGCGTCGTAGCGCGCCATCGCCGCCACATCCTCGTCCCGAATCACCCGGCCGTCGGCGTTGCGCAGCACCGCTTCGAGGAGCACCTTGATCGAGTAGGGCATCCGCTCGATCGCCGCCCGGTCGATTCCCCGCTGCCCGGCCAGCTTGTCCAGGCGATACACGGTGTAGCTGTTCCCCCCGGCTTTGAGCTTGCCTTTGACGCCAAACGGGTCCATGCGATCCTCCTGTATGGGTAACTTCACTCGTTTCACGCACTTATCGAACGTCGGGCTACGCCTTGCCGCCGCCCGGCGTCCGGGTCAGGGGATGAAGATATGAACGAATGCGGGGGAACGCAAGGGGGAGAGAGGAAACGCGAAAGGCGAAGCAGAGAAGAAAAAGATTGTGTCGGCGCGGCCGGCGGCTATATTCGATAGCGTATTGTGGGCCCAGAGCGCCACGTTAATCGTCCAAAAACAGCAGCCTTGCTGCACCGAGGGAGGAAGAGCGATGATCCACGTTCATTGCGCGATTTACAGCCTGCTCTGTCTGCTCGTCCTGGATGCGAAAGGTGTCGGCCGCGATTCCTTTCCGGTTCACGTGCCGCCCGCCGCCGAGGAGCCTCGCACCGCGCTGCTCGGACTTGACGGCGTCACGGTCGCAGTGTGCATGTCGCCGGGCGCGCTTTATGCGTTCGGTACGGAAGAGCTCTTTCGCGCCCAGATGCGGCTCACCTTGGCGCACCACCGCCTGGCGGTGTACGACGCTCCCGGCCGCCTCGACCGGGACAGCATGCACATGAACATCCCCGACCTGGTCTACTCCATCGACTTCATCCGCAACCGCCTCGACGACGGTTCTCCGACCGGCCTCGTCACGTACGTCCTCACCCTGAGCGCGCGCGACTATCTGGACTACGCCCGGTTCGAGAAATCCCGGACCGGGGTCAAGCTCCGGGGCCTTCCGCCGGTCTATTGTTCCTTCTGGGAGCGCAGCACCTTCGGCCTCGCCGGCGAGGACGATTTCAAGGACATCGCCAAGGAGAGGTTGTCGGAATTCCTCGATGTCTTCATCGCCGAGTGGCAGCAGTGCAACTCGCCGGCGGCTCTCCGATGGCTCGAAGCCGGAAATGCGCAGCGAAATTCCCCCTCTCTCGAGAAAGGACAAGGGGAGGAGCAGACCACGGGGAGATGACGCACCGGCGCTATCGTAAGACAGCGCCCCGGCGCGCTCCGTGCGTCGGAAGTGCTTGAGACCGGGATTCACGCTGCGACGCGGTATGAACTCCGGAGTTCTCCGTTTCTATACGGCAGCAAGCATTCATCCTCCGGCCTCCCGCAGGCGTTTCTCCGCGACCTCCCGTCGGTTTCATTGACGGCGCTTGTCGATCCCGTTTGCCGCCCCACCCTATCTCCTTGCGCCGCAGCCGGATGCGCTCGCCTCGCGGTCTCTTGCGTCCTATTTGGCCTCACCCCCTTGACACGCGCCCGCAATTGCCTATCTTAAATTAGGGCGATATGGTTACGGGTGGGCCAAGGACGAAGTCTTTTTCTGTGCCAATATGAATACTATACAGATAGCGCCTGGCAAAGTGCGCGTTGAGGCACCGGCGAAGATCAACCTCTTCCTGCAAGTGCTCAACCGCCGGCCCGACGGCTACCACAACATCAACTCGCTGTTTCAGGCGGTCTCGCTGCGCGACACTCTCACGGTCGCGCTCGCCGATGCTCCGGGCGTGCGGCTGGACGTGATCGGGGAGGACGGCCTTCCCGCCGGCGAGGACAACCTGGTCGTTCGGGCCGCCCGCCTGATGGCCCGGGAGTTCGGTCTGAATCAGGGGCTTCACATAGTTCTGGAGAAACGGATTCCGGTCGCGGCCGGGCTCGGCGGCGGATCGAGCGATGCGGCTGCAACCATCGAGGCGATCAACCATCTATTTGGACTGCGGCTTGCGCCACCTGACCGGATGCGTCTGGGGCTGCTCTTGGGCTCCGATGTTCCTTTCTTCTTCACGCGCGGTCAGGCGCTTGTCCGCGGTCGGGGAGAGTTAATGGAGGAGACGGAATTTCCGACCGACTACGGGTTGCTCCTGGTCAACCCGGGGTTCCCGCTGTCCACCGCGACGGCCTATGCGGCCCTCAAAAGGAACTTGACAGATTCCGGGGTCCCGTTTAACTTGCCCTGTTGCCGGGCGGTGGATGAGTATGTCCACCACTTGGGTCAAGCAGACAACGATTTCGAATCGATTCACCGCCGGTCGCACCCGGAGTTGGACGAGATCGCCGGTGAACTGCTGAAACGCGGAGCTGTCCTGGCCCGGATGAGCGGATCGGGTCCGACCGTGTTCGGACTGTTTGCATCAGAGCCGGAACACCAGGATCTGGTTGTACAGAGACGGGGAAATTGGCGGTGTTACGCGGTTGCGCCAATCACCCTGTTGTCGCAGGAGAGCTGAGAAATTGGAGGCACCGTGGAAATCACCGAAGTACGAGTGACGTTGCGAGAAGAGGAACGCCTCCGGGGTTTCGCCAACGTGACGTTCGACAACGCGTTCGTGGTGCGCGGGATGAAGATCATTCAGGGCAACACCGGCTTCTTCGTGGCCATGCCCTCCCGCCGGCGCCCCAACGGAACGCATCAGGACATCGCCCACCCGGTCAACGCCGAAATGCGGCTGGCGATTGAAGAACGGGTGTTGGCGGCCTATGAAGAGGAGCTGAAAGCCCACGCCAGGGTCTGAAACGCCCCGGCGCCGGCCCCAACCGCCGCGATTAACGGCATCAAGACGCTTTTGGGGCGTCGTCAAGCGGTAAGACACCAGCCTTTGGAGCTGGCATTCCCAGGTTCGAATCCTGGCGCCCCAGTTATATACCGTGCCAGACAACGAGATAATGGTGGTGAGAGCCTGCTTCGACGCGGCCGGGCAGCCACGCCGAAACAGGTTTAACTTTCCGGTGTAACGACAAGGTCCATACCCATGATAGTTCGCGAGGAAATTCGACTGGTGACGGGCAATGCCAACCGCCCGCTCGCCGAACGCATTGCCGCCTACCTGGGCGAGAAGCTCACCGACTGCACCGTCACCCGGTTTTCCGACGGCGAGGTGTTTGTCCAGATCAACGACAACATCCGGGGCGCCGACGTGTTCGTCATTCAGTCCACCAACCCCCCGGCGGAGAACATCATGGAGCTCCTCATGCTCATCGAGGCCGCCCGCCGGGCCTCGGCCATGCGCATCACCGCCGTCATCCCCTACTACGGCTACGCCCGCGCCGACCGCAAGGACCGCCCCCGCGTCGCCATCACCGCCAAGCTTATCGCCAACCTCATCACCACCGTGGGCGCCGACCGCGTCATCACCATGGACCTCCACGCCAGCCAGATCCAGGGCTTCTTCGACCTCCCCCACGACCACATGTACTCCTCCGGCATCTTCAACAAGTACTTCCGCACCCTCAACCTCGACCCGCTGGTGGTGGTGTCCCCCGATGTCGGTTCGATCAAGCTGGCCCGCGCCACCGCCAAAGCCCTCAATGCCGAACTCGCCATCGTCGACAAGCGCCGCCCCCGCCCCAACCAGGCGCAGATCATGAACCTTATCGGCAACGTCGAGGGGAAAAACATCCTGATCCGCGACGACATGGTGGACACCGCCGGCACCATCTGCCAGGCGGCCCATTTCCTGAAAGAACGCGGCGCCCGCGACATCTACGCCGCCGCCACCCACGGTGTGCTCTCGGGCAACGCCATCACCCGCATCATCGAGTCCCCCATCAAGACCATGATCATCACCGATTCCATCGACCACAGCGGCAAGCCGCTCACCGATAAATTCGAAATCCTCACCTGCTCCGAGCTGATCGGGGAGGCCACCAAGCGCATCTTCGACGAGGAATCCGTCTCCTCTCTCTTTGAGGACCAGCCGCTCGTCGTGTGACCGAAATGAAATGTTGTTTATAGTCTCAACGAAGGACGTGTTTGCGCCATGAAAGAAGTACCTATCGCCGCCCGCCCCCGCGACCGGTTCGGGAAAGGTCCCGCCCGGCGGACCCGCATGGCCGGCGAAATCCCGGCCGTCGTCTACGGCCCCGAGGTCGAGTCCCGGACTATTGCTCTCGGCGAGCGGGAATTCCACGCCACCCTCAGGGCCGGCTCCGGAACCACCATCTTCAACCTCGCCGTCGAGGGCGTTACCAACCGGGTCATCCTGCGCGAGGTCCAGCGCGATCCGGTCAGCAGCCGGATTACCCATGTCGACTTCTACGCCATCAGCGAGTCCAAACCCCTCAACATCGATATTCCCCTGACCTTCGTCGGCACCCCCAAGGGCGTGAAAGATGAAGGCGGCATCATGCAGATCACGATGCGCGACATCGAGGTCTCCTGCCTGCCCAAGAATATCCCCGAGGTGGTCAACGTCGACGTCTCAAACCTGGGCATCGGCGACGCCATTCACGTCTCCGACCTCACTATCCCCAACGTCGAAATCCTCGCCGAATCCGATCGCACCGTCGTCGTGATCAGCGCGCCGACTGTCATCAAGGCGGTGGCGGCCGAGGCGGCGGAAGCGGCGGTGGCGGCTGAGGGCGAGGCCGCCCCGGCAGCCGAGGGAGAAGAGGGCGCCGAGGGGGCCAAGGACAAGGACAAAGAGAAGGAAAAGGGCAAGGAGAAGGAGAAGGGCAAGGAGAAGGACAAGGGAAAAGACTGAGCCCCTCCTTCGTTCCACACGATCACCATCAGCCATCAAGTGGCAGTTCGTTCTCGAAAGCCGCCGGTTCACCCCGGCGGCTTTCTGCTGTCCGGCGATGGCGCCCGCGACCACTCCCCGGAACGGCAATTCGTTTTTTCTCACGACCAAACCGGCCGATTTTAGGGGTGATTCGTGCGTCCGCGCGAATGCCCGCCGAAGCCATCAATTGGTTAAGTTCTTGCCGTACTGTGCGATCGCCGAATGTTGGGAATTGCGGAAACGATCCGGCACAAAACTTGTTACATACGCATGCGACGGGCGGATATGGAAGCCCGCCCGCGCTTCCTCACGCGGACCAGTCGGAAGGGAATTCCGGCTGCTCTGCAAAGAGGAGACCTCTTTGTGCGTCCTTCTTCCGAGAGAGCCACAGTGTCACAGTCGGAAGAACCGCCGGAGTCGGCTCTACGAGTGCTTTGAGGGGAACGAAAGGCATGGCCGGACCGGCGGTTTTTCTGTCTTGGCCGCCCCGGCCTGGCTACATCATATCGTTCGGATCGACATCCACGACAACCTTGATCTTCGCCGGCAGCCCGAACCGCGCGGTCTGCTGCTCCCAGGCCGACAGCATCACCACCAGCGCCCGGATCTGCCGCGTCTTGACAAAGAGGTGCCGGCGGTAGGTCGACCGCAGGTAGTACAGGGGGCAGGGGGCCGGACCGAGCACCCGCCCGTTCACCCCGGCCTCGCGCATGCGTGCATCGAGTTCCTCCCGGAATGCGAGCGCCGCCTCCTCGAGCCGCTTGGCGTCGTCGCCCGACAGCACGAAATTGACCAGCCGGGAGTAGGGGGGATAGCCGAGTTCCTCCCGCTTGCGGATTTCGGACTCATAAAACCCCCGGTAATCCTGGGCCGCGGCGCGGTCGATCACCGGGTGCTCCGGGTCGTAGGTCTGAATGAGCACCTCACCCGGCTTGGCCGCCCGCCCCGAGCGTCCGGCCACCTGCAGCAGTTGCGCAAACGCCCGCTCCGAGGCCCGGAAGTCGGGGAGGTCCAGCAGGGCGTCGGCCGCCAGCACCCCGACCAGCGTCACGCCCGGCAGGTCGAGCCCTTTCGTCACCATCTGCGTCCCCAGCAGCAGATTCGCTTTGCCTGCTGAAAAGTCCGTCAAAATCTCGTGCAGTCGCCGCCTGCCGGTTGCGGAATCGGAATCCAGCCGGAGCGCCGCCGCTCTCTCGAATAGCCGCGGGATCGTTTCTTCCACCCGCTGGGTTCCCGCGCCGACCGGAAAGAAGTGCGGGTCGCCGCACGAGGGGCAGGCGTCGTAGCGCTGCTCCACCCACCCGCAGTAGTGGCAGGACAGTTTCCGCCCCTCCTTATGATAGGTCAGTTTCACCTGGCAGTTCGGGCAGCCCGGCACCCGCCCGCAGCGGCTGCACTTCAGCTGCGGCGAGTAGCCGCGCCGGTTGAGAAACAGGATCACCTGCTCGTCGCGGGCCAGCCGCTCGTCAACCTCCTTCTTGAGCGAGTAGGAGAGGAAGGGGAGGTCGCCGCCCAGGCGGTCGGTTTTCATGTCGATCACCCGCACCGCCGGCAGCGTCGCTCCGGCCGGCCGCTCGGTCAATTCCAGCAGCCGGTACTTCCCGGTCTGCGCCTGGTAGTACGATTCGATCGAGGGGGAGGCGGAGCCGAGCAGCACCGGGACATCCTTGATCCGCCCGCGCATGATCGCGCAGTCCCGCCCGTGGAAGCGGGGCGCCGGATCGTCCTGCTTGTAGCTCGGATCGTGTTCCTCGTCGACAATCACCAGGCCGAGATGCGCAAGCGGCGCAAAGATGGCCGAGCGCGGCCCGATCACGATCGGGTATGTGCCGGCACGGATCCCGTTGAAGCTGGCCAGCCGCTCGCGGTCGCTCATCGCCGAGTGAATGACGGTCACCCGGTCGCCGAAAAATCCACGAAAGTACGCCAGGGTCGTGCCCGTGAGTGCAATCTCCGGCGTGAGCACGAGCACCGTCCGCCCGGCCGCGACCACCTCGCGCGCCAGGTGGCAGTACACAATCGTCTTGCCCGAGCCGGTCACCCCGTGGAGGAGGTGGACGCCGAAGGCCGGGTTGGCCGCCGCCGGGCGGAGTTGCCGGAAGATCGCCTCCTGTTGGTGCGTCAGCCGGATCTGCTCGAGGTTTTCGCGCGGTGCGATCATGTCGTAGAGGTCGGCGGTCTCCTCGCGGTAACAGGGCTCCAACAGCCCCTCGCGGATCGCCTTGGCCACATAGTGCGCCGTCCAGCCGGCGGCCAAGAGTTCGGCCCGGCTCTTCATGCCGTCGAACGGGTACGGCTTGACCTTGGCGCGCGCAAACCACTCCTCCCAGGCCGGGAGGCGGGCGGCGCGGTAGCCGACCACCGGCTGCCCGGTGTGGGCGTTGGCCTCGGGCCAGCGCTCCACCACGGCGCCGGCGGCCACCAGGCGCGCCACCGGGAGGCGCCGCCGCCGAAGCGCGGTCAGGTCGGACGGCCGCAGTTGCCGCCCCGGCCGGATCAGGTCGCGCAGCTCCGGAGCGGCCTCCGCCGCCGCCTCCGTCCACACCAGGTGCGCCTCGGCCCGGTTCTTGATCGTCGGCGGCAGGGCTGCGCTCAGGCAGTCGGCCGGGTTCGCCAGGTAGTACTCCGCCATCCACACGCACAGGGCAAACAACTCGTCGGAGAAATAGCTGTAGGGATCGATCGCCCGCCCGAGCGGCTTGGCCGCGATCCCCTCTGGAGGGCGGCCGGCCGGCCCGAGGTAGAAGCCCACGGTGCGGGAGCGCCCGAACGGCACCAGAACGCGCTGGCCGGGGGAGAGGGGTGCCGACCCCGGCGGCAGCGCATAAGTGAACGTTCGCTGCATCGGTCCCGCGACCGCCACGTTTACGTACGGTCCGCCTGAAGCGTGTCGTGCCGCCATGGTGGAAGAAAAACGGCAGGCCGAAGCCTGCCGTGGGTGAATCTCACAACATCGTTGCCGATGGTTCGCCGGGGAGTCCGGCTCATCCCTGCCCGGCCGCCGACAACTCCTGGACTTTCTTGGCCGCCTCGGCCGCTTTGTCCGCCTGGCCGGTCTCCTTGTAGAGGGCGCCCAGGTTCTCCCATATCTTGAGTTTGCCGGGCTGGAGCGCGGCGACTTTCTCGTACGCCCGCACGGCGTTCGGGAAGTCCGCCATCCGCAGATAGCAGTCGCCCAGCGAGATCCAGTTCTCCGCGTTGTCCGGTTTGGCCTCCGCGACCACCTCGAATCCCTTCACCGCCGCGGGGCAGTCCTCCAGCAGGGCCGAGGTGAAGGCAAACTGCTCGGCGATCGCCACGTCCGCGGGCGCCTGCTCCCAGGCTGTCCGGAAATAGGTCCGCGAGGAATCGAACATGGCGCGCCGCAGGAGATCGAACTGCGCGGCCGCGGCCGCATCCTGCCGGGTGCGCGCCGCCGAGGCCGAGTCGGACATGTCCTGCGCCTTGATGAGGAAGTACCGGCCGCCGGCCGCCCACACGTTCGGGTTCTCCGGCGCCCGCTCGAGGATCACCCGGTAGATCGTCATGGCCGAGTCGACATAGATCCGCTTCTCCGGCGCCAGGCCGCAGTTGTTGTAGCAGGCGGCGAGGTAGTTCATCGTGTTCAGCGAATCGGGATACGCCTTCAGGTACTCCTGGAAATACGGGATCGCCCCGCAGTAGTCATCCTGACGCACATGGTAGTACGCCAGCTGTTGCGAGAGCAGCAGCGGGTTCTTCGCCCGCTCGTAACCGCGCGTCATCCACTCGATCGCTTTCTCGTAGTTGCCCGCCCGGTCGTAGGAGTCGCCGATCGCCACATACGGGCTGTAGTCGCTCGAGTCGATCAGGATCGCCATGCTCATGTTGGCGATCACGGAGTCGATGTTGGTGTTGATCTGGTCGCGGATGTAGGCCAGACGCGTCGAGTCGGTTTCCCCCTCGAGGCTGCCGGCCAGCTGTTCGAGCGTCTTCACCTGACCGTGACCAAGATTATAGAAGAACCGGAAGTACTTGACCTTGGTGGAGTCGGCCAGCTGGATGTACTTCGCGCAGTCTTTCAGATACTTCTTGTCCTGCACCGGAATCTTCCCCTCGCAGGTCAGGTGCAGTGAGTCGATGTACGCCAGCATCTTCACCAGGTGGGGCCGCTTGGCGTCCAGTCCCGCCGCGCCCTCCATCTTGTCGGCGTACACCCGGAACGTCCACTGGTAGGCCTCCGGCACCGCCCCGAAACTGATTGCCACCGTGTCGAGCAGGAGCAGCGCTTCATCCGGCCGGCCCTCGATGATCGCGATCTTGGCGCCGCTGATCATCGCTTTCAGCGGTTTGCCCCCGCCCAAAGAGCTGCCCGCCAGCAGGGCCGCGGCCGCGAGCATCACTATGACTATCACAGCTGTTCTTTTCAAAACGGTACCTCCTGGGTTCATTCAGAGACCTTCCTCATTCGCTGGGCGAATCTACAGACTCGCACCGGGCTTGTCAACCGCTCTGTGCGTCACCACTTCACCCGCACTGTGTAATTCAGCGTCGTCGTGTCGCGGGCCGGAACCGGGACGTCAAACGTCAACGTCCGCGCATCCTTCCTCTCGTACCGGAAATCGGCGGCGATCACCTGCCAGTCGCCGGGAAGCGCCTTCTCCACGTGCACGGTCACCGGCTCATCTTTCCGGTTGCGCAGCTGGAGCTCGTAGGCGCGCTCTTCCACCTGCTGCGACACGCGCGTCTGGTTCATGAGCTTCTCCTCGGGCACGATGTCGAAGGCGTACCCGACGCGGATGTCGATCTTCTCGTCGCGCGGCGTGTGGTTGATCCGGTCCTCCCCGAGCAAAATCAGGGAACCGTCGGCATCCGCCTGGAAAACCCGCACCCGTCCCTCCGGCAGCGGCATCCCCAGCCCCGCCTGCTCGGCATTGACCACCTGGAGCGCCACCTCGACCTGCTGCGCATTCTGTTCGGGACGGTACACGAACCGCTTCTCCGCCGCCGTCCGCGCCGGCTCAAACAGAGAAATCTGCTTGACCTCCTTGCCGGCCACCGTCGACGGGCGCGGCAGCGTGTAGAGGTGATATTCAAAGAAGGCCTTTTCTTCGAACCCCGCTTCCGCGGTCGCCAGCATGTCCATCCGCGCCATGCCGGCCGCTTTCGCCTGCGGCGCCCGGCTGATATCCCCCGCGACCAGCGTCAGCGTCGCGTCCGCGAACGTCTTGCTCGTGTTGTTGGTGATCGAGGCCCAGCCCGAGAGGTCCAGCGTCTTCTCGTCGGCGCTCAGCACCCCGACATATTCCGCCTCCCACGACAGCCCGTAGGTCTGGTAACTCACGCGCGCCGGAAACGATCCCCCCGTTTCCGCCGCATACCGCCAGAACAGCGTCGGCCGCGTGATCAGCCCCTCCGGGAGTGTCGGGAAATTCACCTGCGTGACATTTTCCAGGAGAACCACTTTCACCCGCCCGGAGGCGTCCCGCAGCGTGATCGCTCCCTGGCCCGCCGCCAGGAGCGTCCCGCCGATCAGGTTCCCCTGCTTGTCGAGCACTTCGATGTCGTAATCCACGTAGCGCGAGTAGATCTTGTCGACACTCACCAGGTCGTAGGCGTAGTTTTGTTCCAGAATGGAAATGCCCTGCCGCGACCCCACCAGTTCGAAACGCACCGAAGCTGGATCGATCTGATCCGGGACGTCGCGAAACGCCACTTCCCCCGTCCCCGTGACGAACGACAGGTCGCGCACTTCGCTCACCACGCCGAGGTTGCTGTTGTACACCGTGACCGCGACCTCTTCCGCGCCGGCTGCGGCCGCCGTCAGTACGCCCACACAAATTATGCCGACTAGACGAGCCATTCGTTCCTCCACTGTTATACACCTTCCCGGCGGCGTTCACGCCGGCCTTTCGCCGGATCCTTCCGCCGCCGTCAGCATCACTACCAATGTAGGGCGGGGTTTCTTCCCCAGAAAGTGCAAACTCAGGCGGCCCGGAAAGTCCGGATGGTCGCCTCGATGCGCGCCTGCACGGCCGCCGGCGGGGGTTGCAGCTCGGCGGCCGACCAGTCCCCGTAGCGCGGGTCAACTCGTTCGAATATCTGAAGATAGAGCTGGTAGATAATCTCCAGACTGAGCCCGTAGCGGGGCGCCAGGTCCGGCTGGACCCGGTCGAGCATCCGCCGCGAGATCCGCCGGTAACGCTCGGCCAGCTCCCGGTACCGCCCCATCAGGTCCCGGACCGGGCGCACAATCTCTCCGCCGCGCGCCGCCTGCTGGAGATCCTCAGGGGCGGCTCCCTCCTCCGCCATGAGGTCGTCGGCGAAATACTGCAGGTGCGCCGTCTGATCTTTCCGGAAATCGCGCATGATATGCACGAGGTAGGAGAACACCGCCAGCGGCCGCGCCGCCCGGCGAATGTCAAAAGCCGGCTCGAGAATCCCGGTCGCGTGCGGCCGCACCGCGCACAGGTGCATAAACACCGAGGCCGGCGCTACCGCCGCCCCTTCCGTGTAGCGAAGAAACTCCCGGAAGGTTGCGAATCCGTTGTGGTACAGATCGTACACCATCGCCTCGGCCAGCTTCTCCCAGGGCCACAGGGGCAGCCGGTAGCGGTGCAGCGTCTCCAGAAACTGCTCCTGGAACGCGTCGGCCGGCCGGCCGCGGCGCAGCGAATTGATCCAGTCGTCGATCATCGAGGCGAACAAACACTGCTCCTCCACCGCCAGCGTCCGCCCCCCCGCCTTCTGATTGTCCACCAGGTCGTCGATGATCCGCATCGACCGGTAGCATACGCGGAAGGCCTCGTACCGGTCGTCCTCCCACACCCGGGCCGCGATATCCAGAATCGGGTTGGTCAGAATCTCGCGAAAATCGAGATCGAGCGCGAAATCTATCGGAGTCCGGGTCTTCATAGTCACCGCCGAGTAAGCCGGAGTATAACACATAAGCGCGCCGCCCGAAAATTATATTTGGCGCGGCCGCGGCCCTTTTCCTACTCTGCGGTGATGGCGAACGCGATAAACCTGCTCGTCCTGACCCACAACTACCCCCGCCGGGCCGGGGATCACGCCGGCGTGTTCATCGCCCTCCTGGCGAAACACCTGGAGCCCCACGGTCTGCGTCCCATCGTGCTTGCCCCCCACGATCCCGGCGCCGCCGAGCGCGAGGACCTCGAGGGCGTGCGCGTGCACCGCTTCCGCTACGCTGCCCGGGATCAGGACGAGGACGTCGCCTACCGCGGCCACATGCAGCACATCGTCCTCGGCTCGGTATCGGGCGTCTTCCGGTTCCGGCGCTTCCTCCACTGCTGGCGCGCCGCCGCGTTCGATCTGCTCGTGCGCGAGCGCATCGACGCGGTTGCCGGCCACTGGCTCGTCCCCTCCGGGTTTGTCCTGAAAACAATCGCCGACCGCACCACCCTGCCGCTCGTGCTCTCGTCGCACGGCACCGATGTGCGACTGATCCGCAAGTTCGCCGGCGCCGCCTACCGCTATTTCCGGCCGCTCGGCCGGCGGCTCGACCGCTGGACTTTCGTCTCGACTTTCCTCCGCGACGCTATCGCCGGGCTCGATCCCGGGCTGGCGCCGATTCTCGAGGTCCTCCCGCTGCCGCATGACGAGACCGTATTCCACCGCGACCCGGCCGTCCCGCGCGAACCGCACACGATCGTCGCCGTCACCCGCTTCACCCCCCAGAAACGCGTCGACGCCCTCGTGAAAGCTTTCGCTCTCGTCGCCGCGCACCGCCCCGACACCCGCCTGGAGATATACGGCGCCGGTCCGGGTGAACACGGGATCCGCGCCCTGATCGACCGTTTCGGCCTGGGCGAGCGCGTACGCATCTCGCCGCCCATTCCCCAGGACCGCCTCCGCACCGTCTACAACCGGGCCGGCATGGTGGTCCTCAACTCGCACGAGGAGGGATTCGGGCTGGCGCTCTCGGAGGCGATGCTCTGCGGCGCCCCCGTGATCGGCGCCGCTTCCGGCGGCATCACCGACATCATCGCCCACGAACGGCGCGGCCTGCTCGTCGAACCCGACAACACCGCCGCCCTCGCCGAGGCGATCCTCCGCCTACTCGCCGACCATCCTCTGCGCGCCCGCCTCGCCGAGGCGGGGTGCGCTTTTGCCCGCGAGCAGTTCGCCGCCCGGCCGCTCGCCGCCCGCTACGCCGCCATCATCCACGATGCTGTCGCCCGCCGCACGGGGTGACGTCCCCGCCCGCCGCGTCCGCCCCAGGACCGTCAACGTGACACACTGCGACAGAACCCCGCCCCGCCCTGATCTCCTGTAGGTCAGGACCCTTGTGGTCCTGACATTCTTCGCGATCAACGCAAATGGTCCCGTCAGGACCATAACGGTCCCGGTCTACCTGAGCAACACCATGCGCCGGGTCGCCGCAAAATCCCCTGCCCGGAGTCGATACAGGTACACGCCCGAGGCGCATTGGCCAGCGTCCCATGTCACCGCCACCCGGCCGTCAGCGTGCCCCGCGAACATCGCCACCCGCTGCCCCAGCACATTGAGAACGTCCAATTGCCAGTCCACCGCCTGCGGCAGCACAAACTCGATGCACGTTGTCGGGTTAAACGGGTTCGGGTAGTTCTGCGCGAGCGCGAAAGTCTGCGGCAGGGGGGATGCTTCCTTGACCGCCACCGTTTCGCCGGAGGGGCCGACGAGTTCCGCCAACGCCGCCTCGGCCGCGGGATCCTCTACGCGGATGGTGACCGTCTCGCCTGGCGGCACGGCCAGCCGGAGACCGTCCAAATCCGCCAGCAGTACACTCGCCCGTCCGTCAAACCGGCCCAACGCCGCCGGCGCGCCGGTCACCGCAATCGCCGCCGCCTCGTCCGCGTCGAACCGCAGCCAGCCGGCTCCGATCCCGGACGGCGCCGTCAGCGTGAACGTCACCCCGGCGGCATCCCGCACCGCTGTCAGCGTCGCCTCCGCAGTTTTCGAGCGAGCCGCTTTCCACGTCGCCGGGTACCAGTCGCCCGCGATCCGCCGCATCATCGCGTAGAGGTCGTGAACCGAGAGGGTGCTCCCGTCGCAGTCGATATCGCTCGCCGCAATCTGCCCCTCGACACTCACCCGGAACACACCCAGCCCGAACTGGAAGTAGTCTGCATAGAGGACAAGGTCGGAGGCCTCCAGCCGGAAGCCGTTGAGATTGAGGTCGCCGCTGAAGTCGTTGCAGTCCCACGCGCGGTCGGAGCAGACAAAATCGACTCCCCCCCAGTGGCCGTTCAGTCCGCGCACCAGCGTCACCCCCGCGGGCCCCTCACACGATGGATCCGGAGGACCGAAACCGGGGAATGCGTAAAACGTGCTGATGTCCTCCCCTTGAAGGGAGAACAGCGCCCCGACCGCCTCCATGGTGTCTCCCTGTCGGCTGACAAGAGCGTTGTCGAGACAATCCCGCCAGAAAAACACCACCGGCACGGCGAGGCACTCCCAATCCCGATCGTTGGTGGCCAAGAGGTGGAGGCGGGCCAGTTCGACCGTCGCGCCGGCACCCGCGCAGGGGTAGTCGCCGCCCGGCGCGGCCAGCGTCCCCGTGATCTCGATCAGCCGCGTGAACGGTCCCAGATCGTAGTTCCCCGCGGTATCGGTTATCAGGCGGTAGCCGAACTGCTCGTACCCGCACGCTGCGAGCGTGGCTCCCGGATCCACCCGCACCGGCGCCGTCGCCGCCTCATTGACCGCAATCAGCAGGCGGAACCGACCCAGCGCGAAATCGAGATTCTCAACGGAAACGGAGACGTCCCCCGGGCAACCCTGATAGGCGAGATACGCTTTCTCAATTTTCAGATCGGCGCTCAGACCGGCCACCGGCAGGCCGACCATTGCGAGCGCCGCAACCGCGGCGGCTAATCTGACAATCTGCATGGCACTCCCCCGGATTTCACGGATCGTGGACATGACGGTATCCTTGCCACAAGATACCGCAAACAGCCCCGATCGTCAACCGGTTTTATGCGCGTCCCTCGCGGCCCCTGCGCGCGCCCCCGTTTGCCCGGGCACACTCCGCGGTCAGAACACACCTGTCCGCAACATCACCAGCGTGCACGCCTCCACCACCTCGATCCCCTGCGCCCGCAGTTCCGCGGCCAGATCATCGTTCTCCGCCCCGGGGTTGAATATCACGCGCCGCGGGCGAAGGCGAAGCATCGCGTCACGGAGATCCGAGGAAATGCCGGCGTTGACATAGACGGTGAGCGTGTCGGGGGGCGGCGCTACCTCGTCCAGCGAGCTCACCCCCGGGACGCTGTCGACCGCATGCCCGGCCGGGTGGACCGGGATGGGGTGAAAGCCGTGTTCCTTCAGCAGACGGACCGCCTGGAAAGAGGTGCGGTCCGGTTTGGGCGATGCGCCGAGCACGGCCACGCGGGCGGCGGCGGGAGCTTGGGTCATGGCGATCGTTCCTCCTGGTTGTCGCAAGCACGTTTAAAAGTCAATCTGTCATCCCCCTGCCCCCCAACACGCCGACTGCCGCCGGGGTTCCGGCGGCGGGTGCGGTCCGGCGCCTACTTCGCCTTGAACAGCCCGATCACGTTCCCGTCGGGATCGGCGAACATGGCGAATTCCCCGATGCCGGGAATGGGCGAGGGCGGCGTCACGGTTTTCCCGCCGAGCTGCTGCGCCCGCTCGAGGTAGGTCTGGAGATCGTCGACCATCACGTACACCGTCACCCCGGGCCGACCGCCCGGCGCGACCGGGCTGATCCCGCCGCCGATGGCCCGCTCTCCGGCCGCCTGCACCATGCCGTAGGGAAAGGCGCCGACCTCTTCGATCGTCCAGTCAAAAAGGTTTCGATAGAACGCGATTGATTTCCGGTAGTCCCGCCCGGCGATTTCAAAATGCACGACCGGCTGTCCCATTTGCTCCTCCTTCAGCCGCGGCCGGGTCGGACGCCCCCACCCGCGGCTCGGTTGACTGCTGACCGGATACTTCAGGTTCTTGCCGGCCTCAACTTCGCATGTGCTCCGTCTGCTGTCAAGGGGGCCGCATGGTCCGCCGGTCCGAAAAAGATTGCGTTGCCTCCGGCGGGGCGTATAATACCCTGAGTGCCGCTGCGCACCGGCCTTCACAATGAGTGCCGTGCCGGTTTTGCACCAGGGATGGATGGATGCATGGGCTATGAACGTTTTGTGGCGCGACGATATCTTCGGTCGGGGCGGTTCTTCATCTCCGTCTCGACCTGGATCACGATCCTCGGGGTGGCCCTCGGCGTAGGCGTCGTCTGTTTCGTCATGTCCATGCACAACGGGTTCGAGGCCGAGATCCGCACCCGTCTGCTCGGCACCACCTCCCACATCTCGATCTTCCCGGTTCGGGAGGAGTTCATCGCGAATTACCGCGCCCTGGTCGATTCCCTCGCCCGCGTTCCCGGCGTCGCCGCCGCCTCGCCCTTCATCTACTACAAGGCCGCCATCGCTTCCGAAAGCGCCGGTGACGGCATCATCGTGCGCGGCATCGTCCCCGAACTCGAGCGCCGCGCCTCCCAGATCGAAAAGAACATCGTCGGGGGAACCTACAATTTCAACGAGATCGTCATCGCCGACGACACCGTGCCGGGCATCATCCTCGGCAAGAATCTCGCCGACCGTCTGGGCGCCGTCCTCGGCTCCGAGGTTGTCCTCTACTCCCTCAAGGGCGATGAAATCCGCAGCAACACCCGCCCGCGGGTCGCCAAGTTCTATGTCGCCGGCATCTTCGAAAGCGGCATGTTCGAGTTTGACTCCGAGCTCGCCTACATCTCGCTGCCCGCGGCCCAGAGACTCTTCCGTACCGGCGACGCCGTCACCACCATCCACCTGCGCCTCGACGACGTCTACCGGGCCGAGGCGATCCGCCCGGTCGTCGATTCACTCCTCGAGCACCGTTTCGAAGTGGTCCCATGGAACGTCCTCCACCGGAATCTGTTCGCCTGGATCGCCATCGAGAAGAAGGTGCTCTTCCTGGGGTTCATTCTGATCGTGCTGGTTGCCGCTTTTTCCATCATCTCGACACTGGTTATGTTGACGATGGAGAAGCGGGCTGAAATCGGCATTCTGAAAACGATCGGTTCGACTCCCGGATCGATCCGCAAGATATTCGTGTACAAGGGCTTAGGGATCGGCGCGGGGGGCGTCGCGGGCGGCTGGGGGCTGGCGCTGGCGGCTGCCTGGCTGCAAAACCGGTACCATCTGGTCAGCCTGCCCCCCGACATCTATTTCATCAGCTACCTCCCGATCGATATCCACCCGGTCGATTTCCTGCTGGCCGGCCTGGTGACGGTGGCGATCTGCTTTTTGGCCGCCCTGTATCCGGCCCACCAGGCCTCGCGGGTGTCGGTCGTGGAGGTTTTGCGGCGCTAAATGGCGGAAAACACGCGCAATGGTAAACGTTTACGGAATTCTGGCGAAAATACTACTGTATGCCCGTAACGGGGCCCAAGAGGACGAGTAAACCGAACGATGGACACCCACGACGACACCATCTTGCGAGCCGTTGACCTCCACCGCGAGTTCCGGACCCCGGACGCGACCCTGCACGTCCTGCGCGGCATCAACCTGACCATGCCTCGCGGCGACACCGTGGCTGTCACCGGCGCCTCCGGGGTCGGCAAATCGACCCTCCTGCACCTCCTCGGCGGCCTGGATCGGCCGACGGCCGGGGCAGTCGAGATCGACGGGACCCGGGTGGACAACCAGTCGGAGGCGGACTTGGCGGCGTTCCGCAACCGCAATGTCGGTTTCGTGTTCCAGTTTCACTACTTGCTGGAGGATTTCTCGGCGGCCGAAAACGTCATGATGCCCGTCCTCGTCGCCGGCCAGAGCCGCACCCAGGCCCGCCGGCGGGCGGAACTGTTGCTCGACATGGTCGGTTTAAGTGAGAGAAAGAACCACCGCCCGGCGCAGCTCTCCGGCGGTGAACAGCAACGGGTGGCGGTCGCCCGGGCCCTGGCCAACGATCCCCGGATCGTTCTGGCCGACGAACCCTCCGGCGACCTCGACAGTGCAACGGGACGGATGCTTCACGAACTGCTCTTCCGCCTCAATCGCGAACAGAGCATCGCCCTCCTCATCGCGACCCACAATCGCGAACTGGCCGACCGCTGCAACCGCACTTTGGAGATCGTCGAAGGCAAGTTCTGCGAGCGCTCGTAACCGCATGGGAATGTGACTATGTTGTGTCAGGACTGCAACAAGAACGAGGCGACGGTTCACCTCACGCAGATTGTCAACAACCAGAAGACGATGCTGAACCTGTGCAAGCAGTGCGCGGCCGCCCGCGGCTTCCACTCCCCCCTGGAAAACGTTCCCTTCCCCCTGGCCGAAATCCTCTCCGGCTTCGCCTCCTCCCCCCAGGGCGCGCCGCCGGTCGACACCGGCGACCCGCTCACCTGCCCCGGCTGCGGCCTCACCTTCCAGGCTTTCACCCGCCAGGGCCGCTTCGGCTGCGGCGAATGCTACAAAGCTTTCCGCTCCCGCCTCGAACCGATCATGCGCAAAATCCACGGCGCCTCCCTCCACCGCGGCCAGCGCCCCGTCACCGTCATCGACGGCGCGGCGGACGATGATGCCATCCCCGTCAAAGAGGAGGAGCGCCTCGAGGCGGAGCTGGCCAAAGCTATCGAGAGCGAAGATTTCGAGCGGGCCGCTGAAATCCGCGACAAACTCAAAACGATCCGCGAGGAATCATCCCTTCACCGGTAGCCGCGGGGGGAGATGGGGAAGATGGACGATGTTTGAAGATATGGTCAAGTCACCGGCCGTCTGGCTGTCGGGCAAGGGCGAGGAATCGGCCGCCGTGCTGTCCAGCCGGGTTCGCCTGGCCCGCAACATCGCCGGCTGCAAATATCCCCCCTCGGCCGACAGCGAAACCGGCACCCGCATCGTGAACTATGTCGACTCCACCGTCTCCCGCTCCGACCTTCTCGGCCGCGGCCGCTACGTCCGCGCCGGCGACATCAGCCCCCTCGACCGCGACTTCCTCGTCGAGCGCCACCTCATCTCCCCCGCCTTCCTCTCCGGCGACCTCCCCAAAGCCCTCTACATCGGGTCGCAGGAACAGGTGTCGATCATGGTCAACGAGGAAGACCACCTGCGGATACAGGCGCTGGCCTCCGGACTCGACCCGCGGGGTGCGTACGCGGCGGCCAAGCAGTACGACCAGGAGATCGGCCGCCACCTCGAGTACGACTACGACCCGGACTTTGGTTTTCTCACGGCCTGCCCGACCAACGCCGGCACGGGCATGCGCGCCTCGGTCCTCATCCACCTCCCCGGGCTCGTCCTCACCCGCGAGATCGACCATGTCATCCGCCACATCACCGCGACCGGCCTCATCGTGCGCGGGTTTTACGGGGAGGGTTCCGACGTGCTGGGGAACCTCTTCCAGATCTCCAACCAGAACACGCTCGGCATCACGGAGGACGACATCCTGGCGCAGATCATGCGCGTGACGCGCGACATCATCGAGAAGGAGGCCGCCGCCCGCCGGCGGCTGGTCGACGAGGCCTCCGATATGATCGAGGACAAGATCTGGCGGGCTTACGGCATCCTCAAACACGCCCGCGTGCTCACGTCCGAAGAGGTGATGAACCTGCTCTCTGCCGTGCGGCTGGGCCAGGCCATGGGCATCATCGACTTCCTCAGCGTGGCCCAGATCAACGACATGCTCCTGCTGTCGCAGCCCGCCCACCTCCAGCGGTTCTACGGCTCCGAGATGGACAACAACCGGCGCGATTTCGTCCGCGCCCAGATGGTGCGCGAGAAACTCCGGAACACATAGGCCCGATATGATGTATTTACAGGTGCATATTGGCGTGACAAGAAGTCTTGGACATAGACGCAAGGAAGGTTCGCGATGAATGAGATGTTCACCGAAGGTGCCCGCAAAGCCATCGAGTACGCCCGCGACGAGGCCTCCCGGCTCCGGCACGACTACATCGGAACCGAACACCTGCTGCTGGGACTGATCCGGCTGGGTGAGGGCCGAGCGGTCGAGATTATCGTCAACCTCGGACTCGACCTCAACGACCTGAAGCAGTCCGTGGAAGAGGTGGTCCAGCCCTCCGGCGGCACCATGACCATGGGCCAGCTGCCCCTCACTGCCCGGGCCAAGAAGACCCTCGAGGTGTCCGGCCAGGAAGCGCGGGCGCTCAAATCGAAGGATATCGACACCGAACACATCCTCCTGGCGCTGCTCAAGGACGAAGAGGGCGTCGCCGCCCAGGTCCTCTCCACCTACGAGATCGACTACAAAGAGGCCTACGAGGAGCTCAAGAACATTCAGAACGGGCGTCCTTCCTCTTACAAGAAGAAGCGCAAAAAGTCGAAGACTCCGGCGCTGGACCACTTCGGCCGCGACCTGACCGAGCTGGCCCGCCGCGGCAAGCTCGATCCCATCGTCGGCCGCGCCAACGAAATCGAGCGCGTCGCCCAGGTCCTCTCGCGCCGCAAGAAGAACAACCCCGTCCTCATCGGCGAACCGGGCGTTGGCAAGACCGCCATCGTCGAGGGCCTCGCCCAGCGCATCGTCGAAAACCGCGTCCCCCAGACCCTCGAAAACAAACGGGTCGTCACCCTCGACATGGCCTCCCTCGTCGCCGGCACCAAGTACCGCGGCCAGTTCGAGGAACGCCTCAAAGCCGTCCTCAACGAGATTATCAACGCCGAGGACGTCATCATCTTCATCGATGAAATCCACACCATCGTCGGCGCCGGCGGCGCCGAGGGTTCACTCGATGCCTCCAACATCTTCAAGCCCTCGCTCGCCCGCGGCGAACTCCGCTGCATCGGCGCCACCACCATGAACGAGTACCGGAAGTACATCGAGAAGGACGGCGCTCTCGACCGCCGCTTCCAGACGGTCATGGTCGACCCCCCCTCCGAGGAAGACACGATCCGCATCCTCAAGGGGCTTCGCTCGCAGTACGAGAAACACCACCGCCTGGTGATCTCCGACGAGGCGATTGAAGCGGCGGTGAAGATGTCCAACCGGTATATTACGGGCAAATTCCAGCCGGACAAGGCGATCGACCTCATCGACGAGGCCGGCTCCCGCGCCCACCTCGCCACCTTCACCCGCCCGGCCAGGTTCGCGGAAATCGAAGGCCAGATCCAGGAACTCCAGCAGCGCAAGGAGAAATCGGTCAAGAACCAGGCTTTCGAAACCGCCGCCCAGCTGCGCGATGAACTGAAAGCGAAAAAGGATGAACTCGCCCGTTTGACCGAAACCTGGGAAAAGACCCGCGAGAGCGAGACGGTCACCCTGACGGCCGATGATGTCGCGACCGTGCTGTCGAAAATCACCGGCATCCCTCTCTTCCGCCTCGAGGAGAGCGAGTCCAAGCGCCTCCTGCGCATGGAGGAAGAGTTGCGCAAGGCGATCGTCGGCCAGGACGAGGCCATCTCGGCCATCTCCAAAGCCATCCGCCGGGCCCGCGCCGGCCTCGGCGACCCGCGCCGGCCGATCGGCACCTTCATGTTCCTCGGCCCGACCGGGGTCGGCAAGACCGAACTCGCCCGCGCCCTGGCCATGTTCCTCTTCGAGGACGCCAACTCCCTCATCCGCATCGACATGTCCGAGTATATGGAGAAGTTCGCCGTCTCCCGCCTCATCGGAGCGCCCCCGGGATACGTCGGCTACGAAGAGGGCGGCCAGCTGACCGAAAAGGTCCGCCGCAAACCCTACTCGGTCGTCCTCCTCGACGAAATCGAGAAGGCCCATCCCGACGTCTTCAACATCCTCCTCCAGTTGTTCGACGACGGCGCGCTCACCGACAGCTTCGGCCGCAAGGTCGACTTCAAGAATACCGTGGTCATCATGACCTCCAACCTCGGCACCCGCCAGTTGCGCGACCAGAAGACGGTCGGGTTCGACGCCGAGGCGGTGGATCTGGGGTACGACTCAATGTCCCGGAAGATTCGCGAGGAGCTCAAGAAGGCCTTCAATCCGGAACTGCTCAACCGGATCGACGAGACGGTCGTGTTCCGCTCGCTGACCAAGGAGGATATCAAGCAGATCATCGATATCCAGGTGCAGGACACCGCCAAGCAGCTCGCGGAGAAAGGCATCGCCTTCAAACTGACCGACTCGGCCAAGGAGTTCATCTGCGAGAAGGGCTGGGAACCCGAGTACGGCGCCCGGCCGCTCCGCCGCTCGCTGCGCAAGTACCTCGAGGACCCGCTCTCCGAGGAGTTGCTGCGCGGGCAGTACGCCGGCGACTGCGAACTGGTGGTCACCGCCGGCCGCACGGAGCTGATCTTCAGCTTCAACACGAAAGAGCCTGAGGCGGCCGGTTCGGGCGGCCAGCACGCTCTCGAGCGCTAGCCGCGCCGGCGCCGGAATAGCCCCCGTCAACACCACGGCCGGGAGCCTCTTGCTCCCGGCCGTTTCACGTTTTCTCCGGCCGCACCGCCGGTCATCACCGCCGCGGCTGCCGCATGCTCGCGCGGATATTCGGCGGCTCCTCGGTCATGTACGAATCGCATCCTTCGCACAGGAGCACGCGCAGCACGAAAGCCACCGAGTCCTTGACTCCCTCGCGGACCGGGGGTGTGTAGCGGCTCCGCAGGAGCGCCGACTCCACCTCCCGGCCGAATCCCTGCCCGGCCGGCGTCTCGCTGAGAATCCGGTACCGGACTGTCCCGTCCGGACGAATGAGCAGCCAGACATACACGATCGCCGTATCGCGCCGCTCGCGGCCGAGGCGGGCCCCCGGCGGCCAGCTCGGCGCCCAGAATTCCACTGCGGCGTCCCGCGTCTCGCCTCGCGGAAGCTGCTCCATCCCCCATTGCGGCGCACGCCGAGTGGCCGGCAGGTACGGCTCCGACGGCGCCAGGCCGAACGGATCATCCCCTAAGCCGTAGCTGTCCCCCCGGCCGCCGCCGGTCGTG
This sequence comes from Candidatus Zixiibacteriota bacterium, assembly GCA_017999435.1. Classification (NCBI taxonomy): domain Bacteria; kingdom Pseudomonadati; phylum Candidatus Zixiibacteriota; species Candidatus Zixiibacteriota bacterium. The sequence continues at coordinate 441,908 of JAGNLV010000003.1, read as the reverse complement.
GCGGGGAAGTCAAGTTGCGCCAGCATCGGTGCGGCCGGTGGATCCTCGCGGCCCCGTTTCGGGACCGAGATTCTCGGCCACTCGACATCGCGCACAATCCTCACCGCGCCCACAAAGCCCAGCCGGAATTTCCCGCCCGGCGCGCCTCCCCCGCTCATCGGCCGGGGCAGACGAGTGCCGGCGGCGGCGGGGCGTTCGGCCGAGGCTGTCGGCGCCCCCGCGGCCGCTGCTCCCGCTGCCGGCGCCGGGCGCTCCACCCCGGATCCCGACAGAAGAAACAGACTCCCCCCAATGACTATCGCGTAAGTGGCCAGACACGCCAGCAGGAAACTCCCCTGGTACCGCCGTTTCTGCTCGTGCCCGATATACCAGCGTCTCATCGCCTCACCTGTGGCGTAGTTCCCGGTGATTTTCGTCCGTTGCCTGCCTGCCTGGAAGACGCGCTCCTCTTGGGGATCGTGCAGAGGATTTGCAGGCAGACGACCACGGCGCGTCTCCGCACGGGGGCGGCTCACCGCCCGGACGCCGATGTAAGCGTCACGCAGAGAGTGCGTTACACTTTCCACTTGCCTTTGGGCGCGGGTTTTATATATTGGTTGGCTGTCGCCGGGGGTCACCGCGGTCGGGAACCTGACCGCGCCCCCGATGTTCCCTGGTCCGGAGAGGCGAGAAGAAAACGAGAGACTGATAGAGGTTTACCATGGCCCACAAGAAAGGCGTCGGCTCCTCCAAGAACGGCCGTGACTCCCGCGGCCAGCGGCGGGGGACCAAGCTGTACGACGGCCAGTTGATTTCGGCCGGCTCGATCATCGTCCGTCAGTGCGGTACCCGCATCCGCCCCGGCGCGAACGTCGGCATCGGCAAGGACAACACGCTCTTTGCGAAGATCGACGGCATCGTCAAATTCCAGCGGGTCGGGCGCGAACACAAGCAGGTGTCGGTTTTCGCCGCCGCCCCGGAAACCGCCTGATCGGCGCACCGCGCCAGACGCTATAAATGCGAAACGCCGCCCGGTCGACCGGACGGCGTTTTCTTTTCTTGGTGGTCCCGCCAGCTTAGCGCATTGCCTCGACCGCCCCTGCAAAATCGATCTTTTCCGCCAGCGCCAGCACTTCGTCCGCCGTCGCCGGTCCGGTCGCTTTGACCGCCGCCAGCACACCGCCTTTCAGCTCGGCGAGCAGCACGATCTTCTCGACCGAACCGTCCTCGTTCGTCTTGACCACCAGTCGGGCCGGCTGGTCTCTCACGGTCACGTCCCGGATCTCCTTGTTCGGCTTGACCACGGCGCTGTCGATAGGGACAAACAGCAGATCGAACGCCGGACGGAGCACCTGCGAGCTGACGAATGAGACAGTCAGCGTGACCAGCTGGCTGTCGGCGGTCTGCCTGGTGAAAGTGCGGGTGACCATCTCCGCCGGCGTCGTCGCGCCGAGACCGGTCGAATCCCATCCGCTGTGGTGCACCTCCGAGGCCGTGTACCCCGCCAGTTCGGCCGGGAGAAACGCCTCCAGAGCGCTCAGGTCGAAAGTCTTGTCATTCGCTTCCGCGGGCGTGTCCCCCTGGATGTCGGCCAGACCGATTGTCGGGACAGCCCACAGGAGGGCAACCCAAAAAACACGACTCAGCGTCTTCATGACATCACTCCTCCTTGCACGCTTGAAACCGATTCTGCTCATCCACGATAACAATGGCCGCGGAGCGGAGCGCTGTCAAGCGAAATGACGGCGCTTCACCCGCCCCCCCGAGGGCCCAAAAAAGAACGCGGCCGATCTTGTGCTCGGCCGCGCCCCGGGCTTTCCGCATGCCCCGATAACCGGTTACTTCTTGGCCTTCATCGCTTTCTCAAGCCCCTCGAAATCAATCGCGCCGGCCACCCCGCGCACTTCATCCATATCCCGCACCCCTTCGCCCTGTACAATCACCGCCAATCTTTCCTCCACCAGGACATACACCAGGCCGAGCGCGATATCGCTCTCGCCATACTCAATGATCTGTGTCGCCCGGCGCCCCTTGATCTCCACCGTCTGCCGGTCATCCGACGGTACAAAGCTCAACTCCGGCAGAAACGGGTCGAGCACGAGCCGACTGCGTCCGGCGTCGACAATCGTCACGTTGATGAAGCTCTGCTCCCCCTCGGCCGTCTCACGAATGTAGCTGCGCCGGACGCTGCTGTGGGTGATCGAGCGTTCGGGCGAGGCCGGGTCCTCCACGGCCCGCGATCCGCCCGTCGGTTCGCCCGCGGTGTACCCAGGGATGCTCTCGGGGAGAAATTCGGCGAGCGTTTCCCAGGCCAGGGCGCCGGAGGGTTTCGAGGTCTTGTCCGCCGACTGCTGCGCGGCCAGGGGCAGCACCGCCGGCGCCGCCATGAGGCCAATCACGGCCAAGCGAATTAGGTTCATGCTTTCGTCTCCTGATCCAGGAAGTGTGACTGTCCTGTCATAAATATGTCTTTCGCCGTTGCGCCCGGCCACAGAAAAATCGTGAAATCCGATTGCGCCGACCCCGGGCGAACCTATATTCGCTCGGTATGAGTCGCCTTCTCGATGACCTCAACGACGCGCAGCGGGAGGCGGTGCAGACGACCGAGGGCCCGCTGCTCATCATCGCCGGGGCCGGTTCCGGCAAGACCCGGGTCCTGACCCGCCGGCTTGCCTATATCCTGACCCGGCGACTGGCGCAGCCGCACGAAATCCTTGCTGTTACTTTTACCAACAAGGCGGCCGGAGAGATGAAAGAACGGGTGGCCGCCCTGCTCGGGGGGGCCATGATGGACATGAACGTCTCGACCTTCCACTCGTTCTGCGCCCGTTTCCTCCGGCGTGAGGGCGGGGCGATCGGCTACGGAGGGGATTTCACGATTTTCGACGCCGCCGATTCCGAGACGCTCATGAAGAGCTGCATCAAAGCGCTCAACCTGCCGGTCTCGCAGTTCGCGCCGAAAGCCCAGTTGCGCAAGGTCTCGAACGCCAAGAACCGGTTCCAGTCGGCCGAGGGTTTCGCCCGCAGCGCCGGCGGCTACTTCGAACAGCGCACCGCCCAACTGTACTCCCTCTACCAGGCGCGGCTGCGCGAGTGCAACGCCATGGATTTCGACGACCTCCTCCTCAACACCGTCGCCCTCCTCCAGCAGCACAGCGAAATCGGCGAGCGCTACCGGTCCCGCTTCCGCTATCTCCTGGTGGACGAGTACCAGGACACCAACCACGTGCAGTACCTCCTGCTGAAAAGCCTCGTCGGGCCGCACCGGAACATCTGCGTGGTCGGCGATGAGGACCAGTCGATCTACGGCTGGCGCGGCGCCGATATCCGCAACATCCTCGATTTCGAGCACGACTTCCCTGGCGCCAAAGTGATCAAACTGGAAATGAACTACCGCTCCACCGACGTCATCCTGGCGGCCGCCTCGGCCGTGATCGCCCACAACGTCGCCCGCAAGGACAAGGTGCTGCGCACCACGCGCCGCGGGGGGGAGAAGATCAGCCTCCTCTTGGTCGATTCGGCGGAGGAAGAGGCCGAGCGGGTGATCGATCTGGTCGTCCGGGACCGGAGCCGCACGCCGCTGTCGGAGATGGTGATCCTGTACCGCACCAACGCGCAGTCCCGCGCCTTCGAGGAACAGCTCCGGCGGCGCGCCATCCCCTACCAGATCGTCGGCGGCATCTCGTTCTACCAGCGCAAGGAGATCAAAGACCTCCTGGCCTACCTCAAGCTGATCGTCAATCCGAAAGACGACATCAGTTTCGGGCGCATCGTGAACTACCCGAAACGCGGCCTCGGCGACAAAAGCCTCGCCGACCTGGGCGAACTCACCGCCCGCGAGGGGAAGTCGCTCTATGAGACGGCGACCCTGCCTGACCCGGATCTCTCCGGGCTGGGCGCCCGGGCCGTCCGCCAACTCCGCTCCTTCACCGCCCTCATTGAACGCTACCGGGAACAGCAGGACGCCGTCTCGACCGATCTGCTGGTGGGCGATCTGATCCGCGACCTCGGCCTGCTCGAGGCGATCCGGGCGGAGGAAGAGGAGATTGTCGCCGCCACCCGCATCGAGAACCTCGAGGCGTTCATCGGCGGCGTGGCTGATTACACCCGGCACCGCCCCCACGCCACCCTCGCCGAATACCTGGCCGAGATCTCGCTCTTCACCGACATCGACGAGTACAATGAGTCCGAGGACAAACTGGCCCTCATGTCGGTCCACTCGGCCAAGGGGCTGGAGTTTGACACCGTGTTCATCGTGGGGCTGGAAGAAGGACTGTTTCCCCTCGCCCGTACCGTCGGGGAGGAAATGGAGCTGGAAGAGGAGCGGCGGCTGTTCTATGTCGGCTCCACCCGCGCCCGCCACAAGCTGTACCTGGCCAGCGCTACTGCGCGCTTCCGCTTCGGCCAGTCGGTCTCGATCCCCTCGCGATTCATCAAGGAGGTTCCCGACCATCTGATTGAGCGCACCGACTTCCGGACCAACCGCCACTACGAACTCGTGTCCGCCGGCGACCGCCCCGCCACGGCCCGCGACCTCCCGTTGGGACGGCTTCCGGCAGAGGAAGGGGTCCACTATGAGTACGAAGAGGAGGAGGCGCTGCGCGTCGGACGGCTCGTGCGCCACCCTACTTTCGGACGGGGCAAAGTGCTCAAAGTCGAAGGGCGCGGCGAGTCGCTGATGCTCGAGATCCATTTCCAGGGACTCGGGGTGAAGAGAGTGATGGCCAAGTACGCCAGGCTGACCGTCATCGGCTGAGGCCGGAAGGCGCGGGAGGCAGGCCCCTGGGGGAGGTTGAGGGCAATCTCCATGGAAACTATCCCGATATTCTCGGCGGTCGGCCTTCTGGGTGGTACAACTTTCAGGATGCCGGAACCGTCGAACCGACCAAGGTCGGTCCGAATTCTCTTGTAGGGGGCATGCGGGCGGCTTATATTGAATTGGTGGATGGGATTAGCCTTTGGCGGCCGGCCCACGCCCAGGGAGTCTCTCAACAATAAGGATGGAGATCAGCCGGCGGCCGGGAACAGAGGGTGCAACCACGGGAACTTTCGCGACCGCAGCCGTTGTTTCTAAGTATAGGCAATGGCTTGCTTTACCGGTCGCGGGGAAGTGAGATATGGTTTCCATGACGGACGGTAAAGCGAAAACCGGTGACGATAAGAGGAAGGAACTCGAGAAGCGACGGGCATTCGAGAAAGAGGCGCTGCCCCACATGGACGCCCTCTACCGCACCGCTCTTCGGATGACCAAGAACAACAACGACGCCGAAGATCTGGTGCAGGAGGCGTATGTCAAGGCGTATCGCTTCTGGGATCGGTTTGAGCCGGGGTCGAATTGTCGGGCATGGTTGTTCAAAATCATGACCAACATTTTCATCAACGACTACCGCTCCAAGTCCCGCTCCCCGATGTCGGTCAATGTCGACGAAATCGACGACAGCTTTCTCTACGGTCAGCTCGCGGCCACCGCCCCGAGCGACAATCCCGAGAAAGAGTTGTTCGCGAAGATTTTCGACGATGACGTGAAACGCGCCATCGAAGGGTTGCCCGAGGATTTTCGCCTCGTCGTCGTGCTGTCGTTCCTCGAAGGGTTTTCGTATCAGGAGATCGCCGATATTGCCGATCTCCAGCTAGGGACGGTGAAATCGCGCCTGCACCGAGGGAGGAAACTGCTTCAAAAAGCCTTGTATGACTACGCAATCAAGAACGGCTACATCAAGGATACGGCCAGATGAATTGTCAGGAAGCGCTGAACCTGTTGTACGACATAATCGATAAAGAAGCCTCGGAAATCGACACCAGACAGGTCAGAGAACACCTCGAAAGATGCAGCGACTGCTTCGAGAAGTATCGCCTTCAAACGGAAATCCAGAATTTCCTGAACGAGAAAATCCGGCACGGGCAAGTCGAGGTCGCCCACGAGCGGCTCAAATCCCGCATCCTTGACCGTCTCGACGCTCTGGACGGGGCAGGGGAGGCGGCCGATCGCGGACATACCAAGGCGCGGGGGAACCCCCGCCCTTTTAGGCGCGCCGCCATCTCCCTGATGGCGGCGGCTGCGGCACTCATTCTCATCGGCGCCGGCATGCTCGGCGTCCGGCTCTACTCCCACCAGACAAAATTCGCCCCGCTCCAGCAAGCTCACGTGAACCTCGCCGCCGCTGTCCGCGAGGGCGGTTCTTACGACGCGGCGCGCGCGGCGGCCGGGGCGCGGGAGAAGTTCGGGTACCAAATCCGCCCGGCCGTGGGCGAATTCCACCTGATCGCGGGGCGCAGCGAGACCATCATGGGCGAGCAGATGCTGCACTTTGTCTACGCCCGCGACCGGCAAACCGTGTCGGTCTTCCTCGCGCCGGCGGCCTGGTTCGCACAGGTTAACGACGGGCGTCTCAGCGAAGTGGTCCGCGACAATGTCCGCTTCTTTGACCACAACTGCCGGGGCTGCCGAATCGTCTTCCACCGCGCCGGGGACACCATGGTCGTGGCGGCCTCGAACGACCACCGCATCGACCTGCTCGCGTTCGTGCCGGGACGGCCCGCGATCTGACAACCGCCCCGGCCGCCTCCCGGCCGAGCTGCCAACTTTTCCCCCGCTCAATCGCCGACCCTATTGGCCGATACTAGGCATGTGACGGTCCGGCTCACATACTCCCGGCGTGCGACGGCCGCGGTCGTCGCCGTAGTCCTGGCGGCGCTCCTCCCCGCGCACACGAGCGCACGGGCAGCCGCGTACCCGGATTCCCAGCAGGTGCGGCTGCTGGCCGCGCTTCAGGAAGACCTCTACAACGACCGGTACGACGCAGCCGAGAAGGTCGCGCGACTTATGGTGTCCTCGTACCCGGATGACCCGCTGGGACACCTGTTCACGGGCATCACGCTGGTCACGGCGGCCTACGACGCCGAGGAGGCGCTGCGCGAACGCGAGTTCCGCACAAGCCTCGCCGCGGCGGAGCGCTTGGCGGGATTACAGATCGCGTCGGGAGATCGGCACACGCGGGCCTGGGGATTCCTCGTGCTCGGACACGCCGCCTCCTACCGCGCGGTCTGGGAAGCCAAGTTCGGATCAAAGCTCACCGCCGCGCGCGCCGGGAGAACCGCGGCCGGACTCTACGAACGGGGACTGCGGGCCGACAGCACGGTGTACGACCTGTACTTTGGGTTGGGGCTGTACCATTACTGGAAGTCGGCGAAGGCGGGAGTACTGCGATGGCTGGGAATTGTATCCGATGACAAGGAACGGGGCCTGCGGGAGCTGGAGACGGCGGCGGAGGGGTCGCTCATTTCGAGGGAGGCCGCGAGATCATCGCTGGTCTGGGTGCGGCTGGATCGTAAGGAGTACCGGGAAGCGGTTGCGCTCGGCGACAGCCTGATGCGCCGCTACCCGCACAGCCGGAGCTTCCTGTGGCCGGTGGCCGAGGCGCAGTATCGCCTGGGACGCTATGCCGATGCGGCGGCGGCGTACGGCCGGTTGCGGGAAATGCTGCGCGAAGAGCCCGGCAACTATTACAACCTGATCGAGTGCGACTATCGGATCGCCCGGTGCTTTGAGATGATGGGCCTGCCGGGCGAATGGGCGGGCACGGCCGCCGATGTGTCGGGATACATGGGAGAGGTGTCGGAAGAGACGCAGGAGCGGCAGCGGGAGCGGCTGGAGTATCTGGGGGTGGCCGGGGAGTAAGCCGCCGGTGAAGGCGATCGCGACACGGGCCGGATAACCTCCGCGAAATAGGTCTTGTAAGTCAGGACCTTTATGATCCTGACGGGGCTGCTCACATCGATGGTCAGAATGTCAGGACCACAAGGGTCCTGACCCACAAGAGATCCGGGGGACGGCTGTTACCTGTGTGCCCGGCGCCATCGGAGGAAAGGTCAAAACAACTTGCCGGCGTGGAGGCGTTCGTCGAGGAGGCGGCAGCCTTCCATGAGAATCGACTCATTGGAGAGGTCGTTGTTCGGAGCGGGAAGGGCCTCGCGGGACACCGGTTCCACCGACCAGTACCCATCCGCCCAGCCGATTGTTTCATAGACCGCCTCGGCGCCGATTTTGTCCCGGTACTGGGCGAAGACGATCGCTCCGCGGTCGAGGTAGAGGATGAGATGGTCGTTCAGGCGGCGGTCTTTCTGGTCGGGGCGGCGATCGGGCCGGCCGGGAGTGCTTCCGGCGCTGGCGGCGTCGCCGGAACGGCCGGCGCGCGAATTGTCGGAGAAACCGCCGCGCGGGTCGGGCTCAAGGCCCGGGCGAGAATCGTCGGCTCGGGCGGCGGAGGGGCCGGGGGTGACGGTGATGCGGGCCGTCCTGCGGCTCGGGCCGAGGGCCTGCAGGAGGTCGATGAGATTCATGTCGGCGAGACGGCCGGTGGCGCCGGACTTGTGGTCGGCGGTTTCGCGCTGCTTCTGCTTCGCCTGCAGCACCGCCTGGATCTTCTGCATCTTCACCACCAGCAGGTCGAGGCCGGCATCGACGGGAAGAATGTCCTCGATCCCCTTCTCCAGGAGCCCGGTGAGCGAGGGGACAACGGCGCTGTCGACCAAAGCAAAGGCTGGGGTGTGATCGAAATCAACGTCGCGTTGGCGCAGGCGCTCGATGAAAGCGACGACGTCCTCGGCCGACCCGGAGACCGCGAGGACAATGATGTCGGGGCGGCTGCGGCGGTAGAGATCGACGAAGGAGTCGAGGCCGGCAGGGGCCATGGTGCGGAAACCCTCGTTGCGCAGGCGGAGGTAAGCGGGGGTGAGAGAGCCGGGCCGATCGGACAGCAGCATCACCTGGGCGACCTGCAGAGAGGTCTGCTGCGCCAGCAGTTCCTCCTGGATGAGGCCGATGAAGGCCTCCGCGACTTCGGCCATGAAGAGGCGGCCGGTGAGGTCGCGGAATTTCTTCTTGATCGCGTCGAATTTGTCCAGGAGGAGGCGCTCGTTGGCGGCGACATTTTCGCAGTAGAGGTCGACGATGGTCAGGATGTTGCCGCCGAGGGCCTCGATGGGGAGGCGCTTGGTGTACTTGCCCTTGAGGTCGACGTACATTTTCCGCAGCATTTCAACGACCACCGGCGGGTAGTTCAGCGACTGGAGGAGACGGGTGGTGAGTTTGATGGTCGTGCGGGTGTCGCGGGTCTCGGACGGGGTGTAGTGGAAGCGGGCGAGGTCGTGGAGGTAGGCGGCCGAGACAATCTGGAGGCGGTCTTTGTCGGGCAGGCCGAGGCGGCGGCAGAGGCGGTCGGCGTAGTGGCCGACGCGGCCGCTGTGGTTGTCGGGCTGGCGCGCCTGCGTCGACATCATGGCCGTGAAAAGGTCGAGGTTCTTGACGAGGAGGTCCCCCTCGGTCGTGAAGAGATCGTCGACCAGGAGCAGGCGGGCGGCCGATTCGTAGTAGCGCACCCGGGTGCGCGGCGAGATCTTGCGGAGCCTGTCGATCAGGTCGAGGTAATCGCCGGGGACGGTGTCTTTGATGAAGACGCTGTGGAAGCGGCGGTTGCCGATCGCCTCAATCGCATCGTCGGCGGAATCGGTCGTGGTCACGTCGAAATTGTCGCGTTCGAAGATCGCCTGAAGGAGCGGTCCGCAGTACTCCTCGTCGGTGACGAGGAGGATAGCTTCGCGGTCGGACGGGGCGGGGCCGTTCCCGGCGGCGGCCGGGACCGCGATCGGGCCGGTGTCGGTGGCGGCGTCCGGAATCGCCAGGGCGAGGCTCTCCTCGAGCGACCGGGACTGTTTGAGGTAGCAGCGGGCGATGGCGACGTCGAGGGCGAGTTCGGCGGCGACGCAGAGTTTCACGGGGCGGCCGCCCAGAGCGAACTGGAGCTCGCGCTGGAGAGCGGCGTCGGTCGGATCTTCGCAGGCGACGGTGACAGTCTGGGTGGCGCCGTCGAAAGCGACGGGGAGGACGCGCCGGGCGAGGGCGATCTTCTTGGGAATCAACTCGAGGATGGAGTCCGGGATGTCGAGGTTGGCCAGGACCACCCCTTCGCAGGCGAACTGAATGGCGAGGGCCTTGACCAGGCCGGCCTCGTCGACATAGCGGTGGTAGAGCAGGTGGGAGCCGAGTTTGCCGCCCCGGGCTTTCTGGCGCATGAGGGCCTCGCGAATCTGCGTGTCGCTGGCGAGGCCCTCGGCGACGAGAATCTCATCGAGTCGTTTTTTCGGCGACGGGCTCATGGCGCGGGCACCATCTCTTCCGGCTGCTCGGATTTGGCGAGGAACGGCGACGGGTCGTGGGCGACGCGCACCGCCTCCTCGGGTCTGATAATCCCGGCATCGACAAGCGCCTTGAGGTGATTGTCCAGAAGCCGCATGCCGAGCTTCCGGCTGGATTGGATGATCATCGACAACTGGTGCGTCTTGCTCTCGCGGATGAGATTCTGCACCGAGGGCGTGCGGACGAGCAGTTCGTACGCGAGGACGCGGCCGGGGCCGTCGGCCCGGGTGAGCAGGTGCTGGGAGACGACTCCGAGCAGGGTATCGGCGAGCATGATGCGAATCTGCTGCTGCTGGTCCGGCGGGAAGACATCGACGATGCGGTCGACGGTGGCGGCGGCGCTCGTGGTGTGCAGGGTGCCGAGGACCAGCAGGCCGGTCTCGGCGGCGGTGATAGCCTGGGCGATTGTCTCGGTGTCGCGGAGTTCGCCGACCGTGATCACATCGGGATCCTCGCGCAGCGCGGCGCGCAGACCGGCGGCGAACGACCCGACGTGGCGGCCGACCTGGCGCTGGGACACGAGCGAGTTCTTGCTCTCGTGGATGTACTCGATCGGGTCCTCGAGGGTGAGAATGTGGCGGGCGAAACCGGTGTTGATCTGGTCGATCATGGCCGCCAGGGTCGTGGTCTTGCCGGAGTTGGTGGGGCCGGTGACCAGGATCAGCCCGGAACGCTGTTCCGTGAGGCGGGCGACGGTGTCGGCGAAGCCGAGGGAGTCGAGGCTCGGCGGCCGGTCGGGGATGAGCCGGATCGCGGCGGCCACGCCGCACTGCATGTGGAAAATGTTGATGCGGAAACGGGCGCCCCCGGGAACACCATACGCGACATCGAGATCCCCCTCGCGCTCAAACAGGCGGATCTGATCGTCCGAGAGCATCTCGTAAACGAGCGCCTTGATCGTCTCGCTCGTGAGGCGCTTGTGGCTCGTCTTCTCCAGCCGGCCGGAGACGCGCACGATCGGGACGCTCCCGGCGGCCAGGTGGAGGTCGGAGGCGTGGGCGTCGCGCACAATATTCAGGAGTTGGTCGATCTTTGCCATGTGGGTCCGCCGTCGCGTGATCAATCTCGGACGTTTTGAGTAGTATCGGCAGGAAGGGCGGAGGGATGAAGGGGACGGGGTGCGCAGAAGTTGCACAGGGCGGGGTTGAAACGGCCGGGCGCGGTTGCCGCGGGCAGGGCGCATTTCCGGGTCAACCCGGGCGGCGGCGATTTTATGTTGCCGAACAGCGTCGGCCGCTGTAACAATCTCCCCATGCCGAGACGGGTAAAACAGGGCCGGCCGTTCTGGGCGCCGGTGGCTGAGAATTTCAGGGCGCGACTGGCCTCCGGCGACTCGCGCCTGCGCCGCCAGATCGTGCGCTACGGGCTGTGGGTGGTCGGGGGGATGTTTGTCTGGTCCCTGGCCGTCGGGGAGTACAGCATTCCCCGGATTATCCGGCTGCACCTCGAACACGGGGCGCTCCTGGAGGCCAACCGCCAGTACACGGTGGCGCTGGCCGATGCGGCCCGCATCCGGCATATGCTGGAGACGGACCCGAGCTACCTCGAGTACATCGCCCGCACACGCTACCGCATGGTACGGCCCAACGAGGTGATCTACCGGTATCGCGGCCAGTGACGGGGGCGGGGGATTCCCCCCACACGTGCACAAACGACAGAGACCGCCCGCCAAGGTCTCCGCAGCGCGGGAGGCGGGAGGTCTCGCTTTGCGCCGTTTCATCCCCCGGGAGACACAGGCGGTCAGGGCTCCGGAGGTGGGCGGTCAGGTTCCTCGCCCGCAGGCCGGCCCCCGCCTGCCGTTTGAGTTCGCGGGCAATTCCGGCGGGATCATCTTCCACGAGGCGCATGGCGGTTCACTCGGCCCGTTCGCGGGTACAGGAGGAGACGATCGTCGGCGAACTGCTGCAACTCATCATCGACAGCATGCCGAAAGATGTCGCCGCCGCAGCCGGGAAATCAACCGTCGAGGTTGACCGGATTGAAGACGCCCGGTCGCCTCATCGAGGCAGGTCCTTCGTCTACTGAGTCGCAGTCCGGCGAACCCGCCGATACCGGCTGGTCATCATGTCCTGCCACTGCCCATCGGGTCCGAGGATCTTTCCGGTGAGGGTGCGCTCATTCTCGGAGACCCAGGTGTGGACGTCTTGGTACCGGGTGGTCTTTCCTTCGGCGCCGAAGACGGGGCCCTCGCAGTCGAGGGTGAGCACTTTCCCGGCGGCATCGAGGGCGCCCTCGTATATCCAGAAGTGGGTCATTACGGAGGCAATGAAGCTGCCGACGAACCGCCGGCGCTGCGGGTCAAAGCCGAGCGTGAGGATGGAGTCGAACGAGCCGCCGGGCGTCTCCCCGTGGCCTTCGGCGACAATCCACAGCCCGCCGAGGGAGCGGACGGTTTCGCGCCCGGTGTGGGTGGTCGGCGGTTCGCCGGGTCCCATCACCGCCTGGATCTCAATGGTCCAGTCGCCGACAAAGCGCTGCAGCCAGATGTGTTCCGGGTGCGGTTCGGTCTGCATAGCGATCTCCCATTTCAAGAGGTTTACTGTCCGGTGAGGGCAAGATAGGCCCTCGGGCGGCCGGGCGCAATCACATTGTGAACCTTTTTGACCCATGTTCACTCGCCCGGACCGGGCCGGTCGCGGCCCGGAAGCCTTTCGAACGCAGCCGGCGGGGGGCAGAGCGCTTAGCGGTGGCGCAGCAGCCGCAAAATGCCGTTATTGCGGGGCGCGGTCCGGGCCGCCGGCATAGGGGCGGCGCCGACCCGCACTCAAAACGGGAACTGCGGTGAGACCATGGCGATAAAGGCGACGGAAGCGATTCTCCTGCGCGCGCACAACTGGTCGGAGTCCTCGCGGACGGTGGTGTTTTTCACCCGCGATTTCGGGCGGCTGGCTCTGACCGACCGGGGCGGGCGGCGGCTGACCGGCAAACGGGGGCGGCTCGTTCCGTTCGCCCGCCTGGAGCTGACGTTCTACCACTCGGAGAAGGAATCGGCGGGGTACCTGTCGGACGTCAGCCTCGTACAGGCGTGGCAGTTCGAGCGGGAGGGGACGCTCGGGCGGCTGGCTTTCGCCTCGGCGGCGATCGAACTGCTGCTGAGTCTGCTGGGGGACCGGGCGCCGCACCCGGACCTCTATACCTACACGGTTTCCTACCTCGAATTGGTGGAGACGGCGCCGAAACAAGGGCTGGGGCCGCTCTTCGTGAATTACTACATCCGGCTGATCTCGCGGCTCGGGTACCACCCCTCGCTCACCCGGTGCGTGGCGTGCGGGGCGACGGGGGAGCGGCTGGCCGACGCCGCCGGGGGGGTGCAGTTCTCGGCCGAGCGTGGGGGAATGGTCTGCCGGGCTTGCGAATCGGTCGGAGATTGCTATATTCCCTTTTCTTCGGAGAGCCACCGGCTGATCCGGGCGCTGGAGGGAGCGTCGTTGGGACAGGCGGCCACGCTTCCGATAAGTTACCGTGAGACGGTCCGGCTGACAGAAGCGCTGACCAGGTTCCTGAGCTTCCAGGCGGATGTGCGGGCGGAGCTGAAAGCGCTGACTTTTTTGGAGAAGCTCAGGAAGGACGCCGAAGCCTGAGGAAAGGAAAGCACGAAGACGGTATGACGACCAAGAGCGAACAGAAGAAGAATGACGAGTTGATGGACAAGCTGGTGTCGCTGTGCAAGCGGCGCGGCTTCATCTACCCCTCCAGCGAGATCTACGGCGGGCTGTCGTCGTGCTGGGACTACGGTCCCCTCGGTGCCGAGCTGAAGCGGAATCTCAAGACGGTGTGGTGGAACGCGATGACGCACCGGCGGGACGATGTCGAGGGGCTCGATGCCGCGATCTTCATGCACCCGCAGGTGTGGCATACCTCGGGGCACGTGACCGAATTCCACGATCCCATGGTGGACTGCAAGAAGTGCAAGGCGCGTTTTCGGGCCGACAAGCTTGAATCCTCGCGCTGTCCCCTGAAACCGTCGAAGTCGCCCCTGGAGTGCGGCGGAGAACTGACCGAGGCGCGCCAGTTCAACCTCATGTTCAAGACGCACATGGGGCCGATGGAGGATTCCGCGAGCGAGGTGTTCCTCCGGCCGGAAACGGCGCAGGGGATCTATGTCAATTTCCTCAACGTCAAGAACTCCTCGCGCCAGAAAATCCCGTTCGGGATCGCCCAGATCGGGAAGGCGTTCCGCAACGAAATCACCCCGGGAAATTTCATTTTCCGCACGCGCGAGTTCGAGCAGATGGAGATGCAGTATTTCGTCGCGCCGGGCGAAGATGAGAAGTGGATGGAGTACTGGCGGGCGCAGCGCTGGCAGTTCTATCTCGACCTGGGGATCCGGGAGGCCCGGCTGCGCTGGCACCAGCACGGCCCCGGGGAACTGGCGCACTACGCCAAGGCGGCCTGGGATATCGAGTACGAGTACCCCTTCGGCTGGCAGGAACTCGAGGGCGTGCACAACCGGACCGACTTCGACCTCGGGCGGCACATGCAGGCCACCGGCAAAGACCTGCGCTACAGCGACGACGTCTACACCGAGAAGTTCGTCCCGTACATTATCGAGACCTCGGCCGGGTGCGACCGAACGCTCCTCACGCTCCTGGTCGACGCGTACGACGAGGAAGAAATCAAAGGGGAGACGCGGGTGTTTTTGCGCCTCTCGCCGAAGGTGGCGCCGATCAAGGCGGCCGTGTTCCCGCTGGTCAAGAAGGACGGAATGCCGGAGTTCGCCGAGAAGGTGTACGCCGAACTGAAGCGGCATTTCAAGGTGTTCTACGATGTCTCCGGCGCCGTGGGCCGCCGGTATGCGCGCATGGATGAGGCGGGCTGCCCGTTCTGCATCACGATCGACGGCCAGACAATCGAGGACGAGACGATGACGCTGCGCTTCCGCGATACCCAGGAGCAGAAGCGGATGAAGACGGCGGAGGTCGCGGCGTTCCTGCGGGAGCAGACTCAGATCTAGCCGCGGGCCGGACAAGCCACGAGGAAGGCCCGGTGCGCAAGCGCCGGGCCTTTCTGTCTTGGCTGATCAGCGGGAGCGGGTCTCAGTAATCGCCGTCGCTGTCGCCGTCATCATCGTACGCCGCATCGCCATCGCAGCGACCCGGGCCGAGGTTCCCCCCGTTGTACATCTCAAGACGGCCCTTCCACCTCTGGACCATGGTCTGCCGGTCCGGAGCGAGCATCTCCCAGTCGTTCCAGTCGTACTCCGACAGGAAGGCGTCGATCTCGTCGATCAACGGGTACACCGCCTCGGGGTTGGCGAAGTTGACGATATTCAGCTTGGCGGTGAGCAGGTGGGCGTAGAGCTTCGTGATCCCGTTGCTCGGATGGCCATAGGTGTGCTGCTGGAGGATGTCGAAAGCAGTGCGGGCGTCGGCCACCGCGATCGTCTTAGTGCCCTCCGGCGTCCCGAGGTAGATCGGCAGGAGAAGCCGGGTCACCTCGTCGGGTTGCGGCCCGAAGCCGGCGTGGTTCTTCCAGTACCCCTTCCCGTGCGTGCAGCCGTCGGTCTCGATCAAACCGGCATCGCGGGAGTAATCCTCCTCGCCGGGAGAGAGGGCGAAGCAGGTCGTGGTCTTGTAGTACCGGTCGACGTCGCTGTCGATCAGGTCGTCGCCGCCGACGCCGGCATAGGTGAAGATCCAGCCGAAGGGATTGGCAAGCTGCAGGTAGTAGTCGCCGGGCTCCAGGTTTTCGAAGAGGTACCGGCCGGAAGAGTCGGTGACGGCGGAGGCGACAGGGCGGCCGTCGCAGGCGAACAGGTTGACGGCGATGCCCGCCAGCCCAGGCTCGCCGGCATCCTGGAGGCCGTTCTCGTTCATGTCATTCCAAACGAAGTCGCCGACCGCGGCATAGGCGAGGGTGTAGCCGGCGTCGAGCGCCCGGTAGTCGTCGCCGGGGGCCAGATCCACGCAGGCGCTCCGGCCGGTCGCCGGGTCAAGATCGCTGTCGGCGGTCTCGTCCCCGCCCTGATCCGGGAGGGCGTACATGAGGCTGTCCGGCAGGGCCGCGGCGATGTAGTAGGCGCCGGGGGCCAGGGAATCGAAGCGGTAGTAACCGGAGAGGTCGGTGGCGGCCGAAGCGACCAGCGTGTCGCCGTCGCACGCGAACAGATCAATCGTGATGCTGGCCAGGCCCGGTTCGCCGTCGTCCTGAACGCCGTTGCGGTCGGTGTCCAGCCAGACGAAGTCGCCGAGCGTAGCCGGCGGCGTGTACACCGGGATCTCAACGTGCACCAAAGCCGCGCGCGAGGTGCCTTCGGCAGTGTCGCGGCCGGTGAACAGCTCGGCGGCGGCGCCGAAGTTCGCATCCGGGGCGGCCTCGTCGATGTAGGCGTCGGCGACCGCCGTGAAAACCTCGCACATCGTGTCGGCCTTCCAGCTATAGCAGAGGCGCAGGTAAGGTTCAAGGCCGGCCGCCTCGCGGCTGTCCCAGCCGACGAAGCCCGCCGCCGTGTCCGCTTGCCGGAAAATGAGGCCGAAATTGTCCCGACCCTCGACCCAGTCGGCTGCCAGGCCGCTGATCGGGATCATGATCCAGCCGGTGTCGACGACAGTGAAGACCGCGAGGGTATCAAGTGTATCGACGGCCGGGCGGCCGGCGTAGGTGAGTTCGGTCTCGGTCCACTCGCCCAGAACGGGGTGAACCGCGACCGTCTGGGTGTCAGGCCGGCTGACGTGGATGGCGACCCAGGCGGAGTCGATGGTGGCGGTGGTGGGCACGCCGGCAAGAGCCTTGTACGCCTGGGGAGCGGCGGCCGGGGTGGTGGGCATCGGGTCGCCGCCGCACCCGGCCAGGACCAGGGCCGCGGCGACGATGGTCAATCCTGCTTTCAGCAGCATTTGCATAGGATCTGTCTCCTTTCGCACGTCCGGGCGCACGGAGCAACCCGGGAAATACACGAATCGTTGAGTTTTCTCAGCCCGCTTGCAGGTACAGGTAAAGGTCGTTGCAGTAACAATGGGTTGACCCCGTTATAGTATCGGCGGGGCGGGACAAAGTAAAGCGTTTTCTGGGAAATCCCGCGCCGGACGCGGGTTTTCGGGCCGGGCGCCGGCCGGACACGAGAACGGCGCGGCCGGGGGGCCGCGCCGTAAACTGACAAAATGTGCGGTCGAGTACCTTCTGCTAACCCGTTACAAAGACCACGCGTGTTGCTCGATGGCCCGGGCGATGTCGGCGAGGGCCGGAAACATCCGGCCATGGCCATCACGCGGCTTGGCGCGGCGGTCTCGAACAGCCTCGCCGTTGATGACCACGGTCGGGGAAGCGACCGGTTGATGGTCCTCGACAATCTGGGCCAGGATTCCCCGATCTCGAAGGTACGAGTGCACAAAATCCCGCGTCTCAGTCTGGCGAGGGTCATCCTTTGAATAAATCAAGCCAATCTCCATGGCCTTTCACCCCATGAGTAACCAGATGTAAAGTGTTAGGACGCCAGGATGCGGTCAACTAAAAAGCTCTTTGTCTCTTTAACGAACCAACCGCACGACTGGTTTCCCAATAAACGAACAAAACGTCCGATTTCCGTTAAGTCACCATCAGTCTTCACTCAGATTATCGGAGACGCGGCGACCGAACTTGACAATTATCTGCGGCGGGACCAACGTCGGCCTCCGCTTGACACCGCCATGACAGAGTGGTAACGTTCGGGCAAACCTAATGACGGCTCAATCGCCGGTCCGGGGAAAGGAGCCTCCCATGACCCATTCGCTGCCCGACCTGCCGTACGCAAAAGATGCGCTCGCGCCGCATGTTTCCGCCGAAACGCTGGAGTATCACTACGGCAAACACCACCTGGCTTACGTCACCAAGCTCAATGAGCTCATCCGGGGAACTCAGTACGAGGACGCCTCGCTGGAGGAGATTATCCGGAAATCGGAGGGGGGGATCTTCAACAACGGCGCCCAGGTGTGGAACCACACGTTCTACTGGCACTGTCTGTCGCCCGCGGGCGGCGGGGAACCGAAGGGCAAGCTCGCCGAAGCGCTCACGCGGTCGTTCGGGTCGTTCGACAAATTCAAGGAGCAGTTCACCGCGGCCGCGGTCGGGCTGTTTGGCGCGGGCTGGGTCTGGCTGGCGAGGAAAGCCGACGGGGGACTGGAGATCGTGCCGAAGGGAAATGCGGGGAATCCGCTGCGGGACGGTCAGAAGCCGCTGCTGACGTGCGACGTCTGGGAACACGCCTATTACATCGACTACCGCAACCTCCGGGCGAAATACCTGGAAACATTCTGGAAACTGGTGAACTGGGAGTTTGTCGGAAAGCAGTTTTCGGCGTAGAGCGGCGCAGAGGCGGGGGTGGTGTGGGGCGCGGCCAGCCGGGGCGAAGGGCGCGGGAGGGGGCGGTCGCTCTCTCCGGGTGTCAGCCGGCCGAGGCTGCACTCCCGGTAGAGATCATTGCCAAAGATGAGGCAAAGGCGGCCGTTGCAAGGGCGAGCGCGCTGAATAGGCCGAGTAAGGTAGGCCCGGGGCACCTCGCTTTCGGAAATGAGTTGCCCCTTATACGCCGGGGTTTGCTCGCCGCGAAGCGCTGCAGAACGCACGGGAGGCTGAACCGGCCGGGCTACTCGACGTCGAACAGAGTTTTCTGGCGCCCGGCCCACTTGTCGGGCTCAATTTTGTACTCGAAACGGTAGCGGCAGTTGCCGTCGCGGCAAGTTTTCGGTTTCCGTCCGTGATAGTCGAACGGTTTCCCGCACACGACGCAGGTAGCGGTCTTCCAGTTCAGGTCGGGGAGGGAGATTTTCGGTTTTTCGCCGGTCTGCGGTTGGGCAGCCTCGGCCGGCTGAGCGGAGGACGAAGGAGTGGTAGCCATAGTGTCTCTCGGGTTGTCAATCCTCGGGCGCCCCGGCCGCTCTGGCCAATCGGACGCCGGTCGGGTTTTCGCTTCCGCGGCCGGCGACCGTTTCCCGCGGGGGCAGGCGGCTCGCGTCGGCCTCGTGTTCAGATTGGGTTTAACGCGCTTTTGCACCGGTTTGTCGAGTTTTTTCTTTAGCGCGAGTCGAAAACCGCCATCCGCCGGCTGTTTCGGGCCGCGCTAAGCCAGAAACTACCCGTGGCGGGGGAGAGCACAATCACATTTGGTGAGGGAATAAAAAAGGGGCCGGTTAGCGGCCGGCCCCGACCGGCATCTTTTAATCCGCCGGTCTTGCTGTCCTACCCAAGGTACACGGCCTACGTATCAAACCGGGTGCCGGCGCCAAGCGTGTTGCCGCACAAAGGGATCGGGACCGGCCACAGCGCGGAAGTCGCGGCCGGGCCCCATACTCTGAGGGCTTGTCCCCCCAATGACTGTTAAAACTTGCATGCGTCCGGGGCGGATGGTAGCATCTACGGCGGATGTGAAACGGCAATTGGCTGACGAGAGGTTTCTCCATGTCGGACTACGAATTCATTCATGCGCGACAGATTTTCGACTCACGCGGCACGCCCACGGTGGAGGTCGATGTGATCCTTTCGGACGGCACGCTCGGGCGGGCCGCCGTGCCGTCGGGGGCCTCGACCGGGGCGCACGAAGCGGTCGAACTGCGCGATGGCGATAAAAGCAAGTATCTCGGCAAAGGGGTGCAGAAGGCGGTCGACAACGTCAACGAGAAGATCGCCCCGGCGCTGCTCAAAGACGGGATCGATCCGTACGATCAGGTGGCGGTCGACAACTACCTGATTGGGCTCGACGGGACCGAGAACAAGGGGAAGCTCGGGGCCAATGCCTTGCTCGGCGTGTCGCTGGCGACGGCGAAAGCGGCGGCCGAGTCGCGCGGCCGGTTTCTCTACGAGTACATCGGGGGCTGCAACTGCAAGCTCCTGCCGGTGCCGATGATGAACATCATCAACGGGGGCAAGCACGCGGACAACAATGTCGACCTGCAGGAGTTCATGATCATGCCGGTGGGCGCGGGGAGTCTCAGCGAGGCGCTCCGCATGGGCTCCGAGGTGTTCCACCACCTGAAAAAAGTGCTGGCCGCCAAGAAGTACAACACGGCGGTGGGGGACGAAGGGGGCTTCGCTCCGGATCTCAAGTCCAACGAGGAAGCGCTCCAGGTGATCATGGAGGCGATCGCCAAAGCCGGCTACCAGCCCGGCGAACAGATCCGGATCGCCCTCGACCCGGCCTCGACCGAGTTCTACGACGCCAAGTCGGGCAAGTACAACCTCAAGGCGGAGGGGAAAAAGCTCTCGTCGAGCGAAATGATCGACTTCTACGAACGCCTGTGCGACAAGTACCCGATCATCTCGATCGAGGACGGGCTGGCGGAGGACGACTGGAAGGGGTGGAAAGAGATGACCGAGCGGCTGGGGAGCCGGATCCAGCTGGTCGGCGACGATCTGTTCGTGACGAACATCAAGCGGCTCGGGCGGGGGATCGCGGAGGGGATCGCCAATTCGATTCTCATCAAGCTGAACCAGATCGGAACGCTGACTGAGACGCTCGACGCGATCCGCATGGCGCAGCACGCGGGGTATACGGCGGTCGTGTCGCACCGGTCGGGGGAGACGGAAGACGCGACGATCGCGGACGTGGTGGTGGCGACCAGCGCGGGGCAGATCAAGACGGGGTCGATGTCGCGGACCGACCGGATCGCGAAGTACAACCAGCTCCTCCGGATCGAGGAGCAGATCGGCAAATATGCGGAGTACCCGGGAATGAACGCCTTTTCGAGCGTGCGGAGGTAGCGGGAGCGCCGAAGCGGGGGGGTTCCGGGGAGACCGACACACGCGGCGGCCGGCGTCCCGGCCGCGCGGCGGACCAGGCGCCGTCGAAATCGCCTGGGCCTGATGGGCGGACGTTTCGCGGGGGTGAGCGATGGCGCGCGGGCAGGAGCGCGATCGCTCACTGTCGAGACGTTCGCGACAAATGGGTGGCCCACCGCCGTAGTGGCAAGAGAAAGAGCCATTGCGATCAACCCTGCCCTGGAGAAGGTGGCCACCCATATTGTTTTCCCCCCGACCGCGGATTGCACGCGGACTTTCGCTCAAGAGCCTAGATGCCGCCCAGTTCGAGGAACCCGGCGCGGCGGTAGTCGATCTCGCCAAGGCCCTGCTGCGCGGCGAGGATGATATGGCGAATGTCGCGGCCGGCGGCGCCGAGGAAACCGGCGGCGCAGGAGTCACCGGCGACCTGGTCGGTAGCGCAGATCACCGCATTGCGGACGGCGACATCCTCGAACGCACCGCCCCCCGGGCCGTGCCGCATGAGCACGCGGGTCGCATCGATCACCGTGAGGGTAGGCCGGAAGTAGGCGGCCAGATCGACAATCGCCTGGTCGAGCTGATCGTGGAGCACGTCGCGGACACCGCCGATAGCGCCGAAGAAGTTCTTCATCGAGGCGGTGCCGGCGACGAGGCCGTGGTGTTTGGCGATCGGCATGTTGATGAAGCGGTCGACCTCGAAAACGTGGCGCAGGACCGGCCAGGCGCCAATGAAGCGGCCGCCCAGATCATCCTCCAGAAAATCGTCCTCCTCAAGATAGATCACCCGGCCGCCGTTCTGTGCGACGGCGGCGGCGATGCCGGAGCGGGTGAAAGCCTCCTCTGGTCGCGGGCCGCCATGATCGGTGACGAGGACCTCGGCGGCGCCTGCAAGGCGGCACTGGCGCACCATCTCCCCCACCACGAGCGGATTCGTGTTGACCGCCTGCGCCGGCACGCGATCCCAGGCGGCGTTCGGTTTGAGGAGGACCCGTTCTCCCGGCTGGATGAAGCGCCGAATGCCGCCGATCCCCTCGAGGGCGGCGCCCAGCGCCGCCGCATGATCCTCGTCGCGGGCAAGAACGACGCCCGGAAGACGGGGATCGGGCGGGACGAGGAAGTCGGGTTTGGGACCGGAGGCTCGCCGATACCCGGCCGACTGACAGCCCAGGCTGATCAGTCCAGGTTGACCGGCGACGATGGCCAGCGTGGCTAGGCGCCCGGCCTCGGTCAAGAATTCCCTGCGGTTCATCCCGGTAGTTTCCTACGTTTACAGCAAGATACCACACACCCGGCCGAACGCAACATGATGTTGACGTCTGCGCGGGAGAGAGTCTGCCGACAGGCGCGCCCGCCGATGGGCCTCGGTTCCGGCGACTGAGGCTCCTGCAGGCATTGCCGAAAGAAAAGATGACTCGGCTTGCGCTTCCCAAGGCGGTCGCACGCCGTCCGGGGCCGAGCCGACGCCGTGCGGCGCGCGTCACTTCCTCTTCAGTTCGGCGTTCCAGTTGAGGACAATCTCAATTTCGTTCGGCTCCTGCTCTTCCGGGCCGACCGGAGCGACGAAGAGGAACCGGCGGCCATCGTACGATACGTCATACCCCCGGAGTGTCGTCCGTCCGGCGACCAAATGGCGACGGAAGAGGGTGTCGGGAGCGCCGAAGGCGAATCCTCCCCTGAGGTCGATATCCAGTGCGACAAGGTTGTCGCCTTCAAAGTAGAATATCTCATCACCCGCCGGGCTCCAACGGGCCGCGGTCCCCGACCCCGGCAGAAGCCAGGCATTGTCGGGTTGGAGGAGGTCGCGCACGTGCAACCCGCTCTCGACCCCGGAGGTCATTCCGACCAGCAGGTAACGTCCGTCGGGGGAGACATCGTAGAGAACGCCCGCGTCCCCTCCGGTGAGAAGCGTATCGAGGCGGCCAGTGTCTTCCGGATCGATCGCCACCAGCCTCCACGCGGTATCGGTCGAGACGGCGGACAGGGGGATGGCTCCGACGATCAGGTTTCCGGAGGCCGTCCAGCCAAGCGGGAGGAGACCGTCCCCGGTCGACTGCCGCAGGACGGAGGCCTCGCTCCGGCTGATCAGTTGGCGGCACAGACTCGCGGTGAGATCCGTCGCCGAAACGGAGAGGTACACCAGGGACCGGCTGTCGGAGAACCACAGCGGGGTCGCATCAAACCAGTTTCCGGCGCCGGACGTGAGGATTGAGACCGATCCCCGGGCGACGTCCGCCACCCATAGACGTGTGAACTCCACTCCTGTTTCGGCGATGGTGCAGGCTATCCGCCTGTTGTCGGGAGACAGCCGGATCTCCCGGTAATTTGCCGGTGGGCCCACCGTATCCTGCGCAACGCCGGCCCGGTCGGTCCAGACCATACGGCTTTTCGCCTGTCCCTTCGTCTGCCAGGCCAGTATGCCGGTGGCCGAGGCCGCGACATTCACCCCCAGGTTCGAACCGGCTGAAATCCCGACACGGTCGGTAAGCGGGACCGGCTCGCCTTCCAGCTCCAGACGCTTCAGATTGAACCGGTGCGCTACCAAAAAGCCGTTCTTCATGTAGAGCACGTACTCCGGTTCGCAGAAGACCGCCCGGGATTCCACGGTGCCGAGTGTACGGCTTTCGCCGCCGTCAATATCCCCGAGCTTGAGAAACACCTGATCCGTGCCTCGAAGTGAGTCGCTGCCGCAGGTGAAGATGAAGTGCTGCCCGTCGGGTAGGAAGCACGGCCAGGTGGCGGTCAGTTCTCCGGCCGCCGTGTCAGGGGCGACGGCCAGCCGGGGCTCCCCGCCCGATGCCGACACCTGGCCGATGGATCGGTAGTCGCGGTAATCGTCGAACAGGATGATGTTGTTGCGGCCCCAGGTACCGTCGGAGCCGGCCGTTTTGCAGATTATCTGCGGTTGCCCCCCGGCCACGGGGACCTTCATGAGCCGGTCCGAGGACCGATCGAAGAAGGCCAGAAACTCGCCGTCGGGCGACCAGAAGGGGCGGCGGGCATTGGCGGTTCCGGGGAGCGGGTACGGCTGGGGTGAACTCAGGGGTCGGATCCAGATTTGCGTTTCGCCGCTGGTATCGGTCGCCAGGAGCGACAGATAGCGGCCGTCGGGCGAGAGCTGCGGCCAGTCGGTTCTCGCCAGGCCCTCCGGCTTCGGCATCCGGAAGCGCATGGTCCGGGCAACGGGCGTTTTCTGCGTCAGCCATTGGGCCCCGAGGAGCGCCGCGGTCAGGGCGAACACCGCGGCCAGTATCCATGCGAGGCGCAGACGGAAACGCCGCTGGAGCGCCACCGGGGCGGCAAGGCCAGCCTGTGAACCGGCCGAGGCGATCCAGTCCAACTCGTCTTTCAGGTCGCCGGCGGTCTGCCAGCGGCGGTCGGGGCTCTTCTGCAGGCACTTCCTGACCAGGCGGTCGAGGACGGGCGGGGCGCTCGGCAGCCGTTCGACAATGGCGCGGGGCTGTTCGCTCATGATGGCGCCGATGAGGCCGGCCTTGCTGTCGCCGGTGAAAGCGCGCTCACCGGTGATCATCTCGTAGAGCGTCGCGCCCAGGGCGAAGATGTCCGAGCGGGCGTCGGCTTCGCGGCCCTCGAGTTGCTCGGGCGACATGTACAGCAGGGTTCCGACAATGGCTCCCGCGCCGGTGACAGGGGTGGTGCGAGTCTCCCCGTCCAGCCCCTGGACAAACTCAGCCTGGGGTTTGGCGAGGCCGAAATCAAGGAGTTTGGCGCCGTCTTCAGTCAGGAAGATGTTGCCGGGTTTGAGATCGCGGTGGACCAGCCCTTTGCGGTGGGCGGCCTCGAGGGCGGCGGCGACCTGGGAGGCGATGGTCAGAACCTCGCTGAGGTCAAGCCGGCCGCGGCGGAGGCGATCCTCCAGCGTTTCGCCCTCGAGATACTCCATGACCAGGAAGTCAACGCCTTCCTGCCGGCCGAGATCATGGAGCACGCAGATGTGCGGATGGTTCAGGCTCGAGACCGTCCTGGCCTCGCGTTCGAAACGGGCTCTGGCCTCGGGGTTTAAGGCGGAGTGTTCGGGGAGGACCTTGATGGCGACCGTGCGGTCGAGGCGGGTGTCTTTGGCCCGGTAGACCTCGCCCATGCCGCCCGAGCCGGTTTTGCCCTCGATCTCGTAGGGACCGAGCCTGTGGCCTTTCGCGAGGGTCATGGGTCTCCTTCTCGGCGCGCAGGGCTGCCGGCCGCGACGGTGATCACTTTCGCCCTGCAACGAGGCGGCGGCAGTCGAGTGGGGCTGGGAGAAATATGGTCGAAGGGGGAGGAATTGCCAAAGAGTATTTTCCGTTGATGGGGCGATGTTTCGGGCGCGGCCGGGTGCGATGCGGGCGCAAGCAAAAGCCCCGGTCGCGGCGACCGGGGCTTCTTTCGCATCACAAGAGGAGGGGTCAGTCTAGTACATGCCGCCCATGCCGCCCATGTCGGGGGCAGCGGGGGCCGGCTTCTTCTCCTCGGGCTGCTCGACCACGACCGCCTCGGTCGTGAGGAGGAGTCCGGCGATGGAAGCGGCGTTTTCGAGGGCGGTGCGAGTGACCTTGGTCGGGTCGATGACGCCGGCCTTGAGCAGGTCCTCGTAGGTGTCGGTCTGGGCGTTGTAGCCGAAGGCGCCGGTCTGTGCGAGGACCTTGTCGACCACGACGGAGGCCTCGGCGCCGGCGTTGCTGGCGATCTGCCGGATCGGCTCTTCGAGAGCCTTGCGGACGATCATGACGCCGACCTGCTCTTCCTCGGTGACTTTCAGGCTGTCGAGGGCTTTCATGCAGCGCAGGAGGGCGACGCCGCCGCCGGGCACGATCCCTTCCTCGACCGCGGCGCGGGTGGCGTGGAGGGCGTCCTCGACCCGGGCCTTCTTCTCTTTCATCTCGGTCTCGGTGGCGGCGCCGACGTTGATGACGGCCACGCCGCCGGCGAGTTTGGCCAGCCGCTCCTGGAGTTTCTCACGGTCGTAGTCGCTCGTGGTGTCCTCGATCTGCTTGCGGATCTGGTTGATCCGGGCCTTGATGGCCTCTTTCTGGCCGCCGCCCTCGACGATCGTGGTGTTGTCCTTGTCGAGGGTGACTTTCTTGGCATGGCCGAGGTCGGACATGACGGCGTTCTCGAGTTTGAAACCGGCCTCTTCGCTGATCACCTTGCCGCCGGTGAGGACGGCGATGTCTTCGAGCATGGCCTTGCGGCGATCGCCGAAGCCGGGGGCTTTGGCCGCGCCCACCTTGATCGTGCCGCGCAGCTTGTTGACCACGAGAGTGGCGAGCGCTTCGCCCTCGATGTCCTCGGCGATGATCATGAGCGGCCGGCCGGCCTGGGCCACCTTCTCCAGGATCGGCAGAAGATCCTTCATCGAGGAAACCTTCTTGTCGTGGATCAGGATGAGCGGCTCATCGAGGACCGCTTCCATGTTGTCGGGGTCGGTCACAAAGTAGGGGGAGACATAGCCGCGGTCGAACTGCATCCCCTCGACCACCTCGAGCGTGGTGTCGGCGGACTTGGACTCCTCGACCGTGATGACGCCGTCCTTGCCGACTTTCTCCATGGCCTCGGCGATGAGGTCGCCGATCTGCTTGTCGGAGTTGGCGGAGATGGTGCCCACCTGGGCGATCTCCTGCTTGCCCGAGACCGGCTTGGACATCTTCTTGATCTCGCCGCCGACGACTTCGACGGCGCGGTCGATGCCGCGCTTGATCGCCATCGGATTGTGGCCGGCGGTGACGTTCTTGAGGCCTTCCCGGTAGATCGCCTGGGCGATCAAGGTGGCCGTCGTCGTGCCGTCGCCGGCGTCGTCGGAGGTCTTGGACGCCACTTCCTTGACCATCTGGGCGCCGATGTTTTCGAAGTGGTCTTCGAGCTCGATCTCCTTGGCCACCGTGACGCCGTCCTTGGTGACGGTCGGGGAGCCGAATTTCTTGTCGATGACGACGTTGCGGCCCTTGGGGCCGAGCGTCACTTTGACCGCATTGGCCAGTTTGTCAACGCCTCTTTTGAGCTTGGCGCGGGCTTCGGTGTTGTAGTCAATCTGCTTT
The DNA here is from genome assembly GCA_017999435.1 of Candidatus Zixiibacteriota bacterium. Taxonomy (NCBI): domain Bacteria; kingdom Pseudomonadati; phylum Candidatus Zixiibacteriota; species Candidatus Zixiibacteriota bacterium. The sequence continues at coordinate 415,016 of JAGNLV010000003.1, read as the reverse complement.
GCCATATGGAATCAGCCTTTCTCTCTTCTTGTGTCGTGTGGTTTACCCCTGGACGATGGCGAAGATGTCGGATTCGCGCATGATGAGGTACTCGGTGCCGCCGATCGTAACTTCGGTGCCGGAGTACTTGCCGTAGAGGACGCGGTCACCCTTCTTGACTTCCATGGGCGTCTTCTTGCCCTCCTCGTTGACCCGGCCGGGGCCGACTTCCACGACCTCACCCTGCATCGGTTTCTCTTTGGCGGTGTCAGGGATAATGATTCCGCCCTTGACAGTTTCAGCCTCTTCGAAAGGCTTCACGACCACGCGGTCGGCCAGCGGTTTAATCTGCATGGCTTTTTTACCTCCTGTGAATTCAGCCAATGGTTACCGGAACGTTATGTCGATTAGTTTTGGCTATGTTAGCTGGGCCGCACTTCGTTGCTGCAGGCTCTTAAGCTATTCAATCTCATGTTCTTAGCAGCTATTAGCAGTCACTATCAATGAGTGCTGACAGCGGTCTTGAATATAATTGTAACGCGGAACTTGTCAAGAGGTTTCAGGCGGAAATCCGGTTTTTTTCACCGGACCGGCTCGATAGCGGCGCTCATTATGCTTAGGGCTGACCCTGCGCCCCGGAGAGCATCTGCGACCAGATGTTCATGGCGTACTTTCCCCGGTAGGGATTGATGCGCACCGATTCGGCGAAATAGCGCTCGGCGGTGCGCTGGAGGTTAAGATCTTTCTTCTGAATGGCGGCCAGGAGGAGGAACCGGCCGACCTGGAGCTGGATGGAGAAATCGGTCGGGAAGCGGCGGGAGAGGTTCATCAAGACGTCATACGCGGCATCCCCCTGCCGGGCACGCATCTGAAGTTCGGCGACCAGCAGGCCGGCCGACTTGGATTCCGGGTGGGCGGCGTAGACGGGGAGGGCCAGAGCGAGAGCGCTGTCGACCCGGTCGGCTTGGAGGAAGGCGACGGCGCGCTCAAAGGGGCTCACGGCGTAAGCCTCGGCGGTCGGATTGCCGAATCCGGTGTCGATCCGGTAGACACCCACCTCGATGTCGCGGATGAAGTAGTGGGTGATGGGCGTGAGGCCGGCCATGGCGGGGTAGTTGCGAACCGCCTCGGCGTAGTTGGAGGGGTCCATAATGAGGTGGGTGATCGGATATTTCGCAAAGAGGTCGGGGTCTACCTCGGCCACCTGGAAGAGGTGAATGAAGGAGCGGAGGCTGGTGTTCAAGGTCAGGGTGGGGCCGTAGGGACCGGAGACGACCGCGCCGGGGCCGAGAATCGCCGCCAGGTCGGCGTTCGCTTCGGCGATGCTGAAAATGCGCTCCCGGATGTGAAAGCGGTAGATGCGCTCGGCGTTGAAACCGACCACGGATGCCAGGACGCATGCGAGCGCGGCATACCAGAGGACGCGCCCGCGGCGGGGCCACGCGCGGCGGAAGAGAATGAAGAGGCCCCAGGCGGCGGCCGCCGCGGGAACCAGAGTCGCCCAGGTGAGAGAACGGATAGGGCGCGGGAAGGTGTTGAAATAGAAAAGGTTGCCCGCGAGGTGGAAAAAGGCCGCCCAGAGCGAAAACAGCAATACAACCAACGTCCACTTGCCCGGCCGGTCGGCGGCGCGGGGGTGGGCCGAGGCCGTCTGGTCGAATATGGTCACGGCCAGTAGAATGACCGCCGGGATGAACAGCAGGGTGTAGCGGATCGGGGAGTAGTTGAGGGGCATGAGGCCGACAATTCCGCACACGGCCCAGCAGAGGGCAAAGCGCGTGGTCGGGGCGAGCCGGTCACCCTCGAAACGGAAACGCGCGGCCAGCAGGCCGGCGGCCACGAGCATGATCACGAGATCGGGGTTGACGTAGGAGAGGCGGTTGTCGAATCCGTAGGAGATGAGGTGCTCGAAGAAGGCCCAGGGTGATTTCAGACCGTCGGGAAATCCGCGCAGCCCGTACGACTGCTCGCCGGTGTAGGCGAAGGCGGCCGCAAGATCGCCGGCGTAGAGCAGGGGGACGAGAACCAGCGCGGCGGCGGCGCAGGCGGCGCCGGCGAGGACAGCGCGGCCCCAGGCGCGCGGCCGGCCGTCGAACGCGACCGCCAGCATCAAGGCCGGCGCGAGCAGGGCGCCGAACAGCTTGCCGGTGAGCGCCGCGGCGGCGGCCAGAGCGCCCGCGGCGATCACTCCCGCGGAGCGCTCCCCCCAGCGGCTGTAAACAAAGAACATGGCGCCGGCCCAGAAGATGAGGCCGTCCTCGAGATACGACAACCGGCCGTGAGTGAGCAGGGTGACGTTGAGAGCAAATGCCAAAGCGGCCGCGGCGGCCGCCCAGGCACGGTGCCGACGAAGGAGGCCGAGGAGCATGAGGACCAGACCGCCGAACGACAGCAGCACGCCCGTCAGGTTGGCGCTGCGGAGATCGACGCCGCCGAGAGACATCACCACCCACGACACGAGCGACACGAGGGAGTGCCGGTAGACCGCCCAGCGGGGGTAGTCAAACGGGTCCCAGTCGCCGAAAAGGATCCGGTTGCGGGCGTGGTGGACATACTGCGCGGGATCGGTACCGAGCGACTGCTCGATGCCGGAGAAATACATGGGCGGATCTTTGACGAGATCCGACTGCCACCAGATGAAGCCCCCGGCGACGATCGCGGCGGCCAGCAGGAGCAGCCAGCGGCCGCGGCCCAGAGCCGCGCCGGCGGCCGGCGCCGGCTCAGGCGACGAGGAGCGCGACGGCCCCGCGGGGTTCGACTTCCCCGATGCATCGCCCGGGGACGCTGCGTTTCTGGAGTTCTCTTTCAAACTGCAGTGCTCGGTCCGGCGGGACGGCGACGAACAGCCCGCCGGAAGTTTGCGGATCGTACATCACGTGTTCGAGGTTTTTGTCGACGGTCGGGGCGACCGAGACTTTGCCGGCGAGGAAAGCGCGGTTGGCCCCCGCGCCCCCGGGGATCATCCCCGCTCCCGCCAACCGGGCCGCCTCCGGAAGGAGCGGCAGGCGGTCGGCGGCCAGGCGGATGGTGACCTCGGAGGCGGCGGCCATTTCGTAGGCGTGGCCGAGAAGGCCGAAGCCGGTGATGTCGGTCGCGGCCCGGGCCTCGACAGCGACCATTGCCTCGGCCGCCTCGCGGTTGAGCTCCGCCATCTGCGCGGTGACCAGCGCGACCAGGGCGGGGTCGACCGCGCCGCGCTTGAGACCGGTCGTGATCAGGCCGGTGCCGAGGGGCTTGGTGAGATAGATCCGGTCGCCGGGCCGGGCGCCGGCATTGGTGACCACCTTCCGCGGATCGATGAGGCCGGTGACGGCCACGCCGTACTTGACCTCCTTGTCGTTGACCGAGTGGCCGCCGACGATCACCGCGCCCGCCTCCTCGATCTTCTGCGCGCCCCCGCGGAGGATCTCGCCGAGGATCCACGGGTCCATGGCGGCCGGGAAGCCGACGATGTTGAGGGCGGTCAGCGGACGGCCTCCCATGGCGTAGATATCCGAGAGGGCGTTGGCGGCGGCGATGCGGCCGAAATCGAAGGGGTCGTCGACGATCGGCGGGAAAAAGTCGACTGTCTGGACCAGGGCGACCGTTTCCGACAGACGAAATACCCCGGCATCATCGGCCTTGTTGAAGCCGACCAGCAGGTCCGGGTGGGTCGACACCGCGAGGTTTCTCAATGCGTCCGCCAACAACTGTGGCGCGAGCTTGGACGCTCACCCCGCACAGGTCACCTCGGCGGTGAGGCGGACGGTGGTCTGTTTGCGCTTGTCTTCCATACGGGTCGCGCTTCCCGGCTGCCCCACGGCCCCGGGGAGTCATCGGAGAAGGTACGCCAAAGGCGGGGGCAAAGTCAACCGGGGATCGCGCGCGGAGGGGAAGTTGACAGGTCTGCGGAAATGCGATATACTGCGGCGCCCATTACAGAAAGGATGCCGGTACATCAGCATGGTGCACAAAGTGACGCTCATTCCCGGCGATGGGATCGGCCCGGAGATCACCGAGGCGGCCGTCCGGGTCATCGAGGCGGCGGGGGTAGAAATCGCCTGGGACCGCCAGGAGGCCGGCATTCCGGCGGTCCAGACCCACGGCACGTCGGTGCCCGACCAACTGCTCGACTCGATCCACGCCAACAAAGTGGCGCTCAAGGGGCCGATCACGACGCTGGTGGGGAAGGGGTTCCGGTCGGCGAACGTGACGCTCCGCCAGCGGCTTGATTTGTACGTGAACCTGCGCCCGGTGCGGACCATCGGCGGCGTGCCGAGCCGGTACAGCAAGGTCAACCTCGTGATCGTGCGGGAGAACACCGAGGACTTGTACTCGGGGATCGAAAACATGATCACGCCGGGGGTGACGCAGGCGATCAAGGTGGTGACCGAGCGGGCGTCGGAGCGGGTGGCCCGGTGGGCCTTCAACTACGCCCGCAAAATGGGCCGGAAGAAGATCACGTTCGTGCACAAGGCGAACATCATGAAACTCTCCGACGGTCTTTTCCTCAAGGTGTTCGAGGACGTCGCCAAGGACTATCCCGACATTGAGGCGGAGGACCGCATTGTCGATGCCCTGTGCATGCGGCTGGTCATGGATCCGACGCAGTTCGACATGCTGCTCATGGGGAACCTGTTCGGCGATATCGTCTCCGATCTCGCGGCCGGGCTGGTCGGCGGGCTCGGGGTGGTGCCGGGGGCGAACATCGGCGACGAGTACGCGGTGTTCGAGGCGGTGCACGGCTCGGCTCCGGATATCGCGGGCAAGAACCTCGCGAACCCGACCGCCCTCATCTTCTCCGCCCTGCTCATGCTGCGGCATCTCGGCGAGGATGCGGCGGCCGACCGGATATGGAAATCGATGGTGGTGACGCTCGCGGAGGGGCACAAGCTCACGCGGGACCTCGGCGGGACGTGCTCGACGACCGAGTTTACCGACGAGCTGGTGAGAGAGATCAAGAGTCGCACGTGAGCCGCCGCGGCGCGGATTCATGAAAGTCCGCGCGCGGGAACCGGCCGCGGCGGCGGCGTCTGCCGGAGGAGGTTGATCATGGCTGACAGCGGTCTGTTGTGCTGGAACTGCGGACGGGCAACGGGCGTGGAGGGACATCCGACGCGGAACGACAGTTGCCCTCACTGCCTGGCCGACCTGCGCGCATGCCGCGGGTGCCGGCATTTCGACCCCTACGCCCGCGCCCAGTGCCGCGAGACGATCGAGGCTCCGGTGCGGGACAAGGAAAAAAGCAACTTCTGCGACTTCTTTCAGGTTCGCGATGCGATCAAACGGCCGGGGGGGATTCGGGCCTCGACGGACAGCAAGGAAGAGCGGAAGAAGCGGTTCGACGACCTCTTCAACGACTAGCCTCCGGACGCGGGTCCGGACGCCGCACTCCCGTTCCGGCGCGACCGGGGAACCCCCGGGCCGGCCGCTCCGTTCTGAGCCGAAAAACCAATCACGAGAGAAACGGCGATGCGCAAAATCCATGTCACTCTGTTTATCCCGGCGGCGGTGCTTCTCTGGGCGGTGGGCGGCCGTGCCGCTGAGACAGTCAAAGTCGGCGACCCGGCGCCGGCGTTCACGCTCCCGTTTGCGACCAGAGATTCCGTTGACCTGAAAGGGCTCAGCTCGGCGGAACTGGCCGGGAAACGGTATGTGCTGGCGTTCTATCCGGCCGACTGGTCGAGCGGGTGCACGGCCGAGATGTGCATGCTGCGGGATGAGTTCGCCGGGTTCGAGAAATTGGGAGTGATCGTCCTCCCGGTGTCGGGGGACTACGTGTTCAGCCATCGGGAGTGGGCGCAGTACCACAATCTGCCCTTCCGGCTTCTGTCCGATCCGACGCGCGAGTTCGGCAGGAAGATGGGCGTGTACCGGGAGGACACCGGGATGTTTCAGCGGTCCGTGTTTGTGGTCGGGCCCACGGGGACGCTGGAGTATGTCGATTACGAGTACTCGGTGAAGGACCGGGACGATTTCGAGGCTTTGCGGGACGCCCTGGGATCGGCCGAATCGCGCGAATAAGAGGGGTTCGGCCGGGGCGGCCGCAACACGGGCTCGCCTACCCCCGCGAAACAGGTTCTGTAGGTCAGGACCTTCATGGCCCTAACTGGACCGCTTGCGCAGATGACGAAGATGTCAGGACCACAGGGATCCTGACGTACAAGGGATCATGGCGAGGCGGGTTTTTCTCTCAGTAGGTACGTTCCGTGACCCTCCGCCCCACGTCTGGTGTGAAATGTATGCGCGGACAAGGAAGGGTGACCTCCCGGCCGGGTCAAACGGTGTGAGGCCGGGAGCGAGAAGGAACGAAAGGATTGACTCCTCTGCCAAATCGGGTATTTTGGCTGCATGGCCAATCTTGATGCGTTTGTGCGGGTCATCAAGGGCGAGTTTCCCGACGACCGGTTGACGTGGCAGAAGGGGATTGCGACGTTTCATCCGGAATCGGCGGCCGAAGCGGCCGGGCTTTTCGGGCTGGCGAACGAGCACCGGCAACCGCTTTTCATCACCGGTTTCGGGAACAACATCGAACCGGCCGGGGAGGCGTTTGCCGGCCTGGTGGCTGTTCGCACCGACCGGCTGAACCGGTTTCTCGACGTGTCGAAAGAGGATTTCGCGGTGGAAGTCGGGGCGGGGTATCCGCTGCGGGAGCTCAACGATCGGCTGCGGGCGGAGGAGTTGTATCTGCCGCATGCGGCGCTCCCCTATGTCGGGTCGGCCGGCGGGGCTGTGGCGGTGGGGTTGGCGGGGGAACTGCACGGAGCGGAAGTGCCGATCAAGAAGTATTTTATCACGGCGGAGATAGTCACCGGCGAGGGGGAGATCATCCAGCCGGGGTCGCGCTGTTTCAAGTCGGTGTCGGGGTACGACATTGTCCGGATTTTCGCCGGCGCCTGGGGACTGCTGGGGCTGATCGTGCGGGCGACGTTCCGCGTGATGCCGATCGCCGGGGCGGGAGATTTCGCAACCATGCGTCAGCGGGCGATCACGCGCTCGCCGCTGGCGGCCGCCCTCGACCGGGACAACGACGCCGCCGACGCCGTGTACTCGCGCAAAATCAAGGACAAGTTTGACCCGCGCGGCGTGCTGCCCGCGGTCGAGCGCGCCGGCTCGCTGTGAGCTGCGGCGGAAGAGAGTCAGAAAGTCAGCGAGAGTGTGGCGGTGACGCCGCCTTCGGGGGCGGGCTCCAGGTTGAGGCTCAGACCCGGTTCGCTTCGGCGGGCGCGGTCGGCATCGGGAAATCCCGAGAAGTGGGCATCGACATACGCATCAAACATGGACACGAACGAGACAATCACCGCAAACCACGTATACTTGTTGCGCCGGCTACGCTCGTCATCGTAACGGTCATACCAGAGGTTGCGGTCGGTGACGTCCGCGGCCGATTGGTAGCTGTCGAAGTAGTCGGAGGCCTTCCGCCCGTGGTCGATGGCCGAGCTGACCAGCCAGGCGTCCAGGCCGAAGAAAAGAATCGCTTTGACATAGGCGCCGTTGCCGAACTGGCCCCACCCCGGAACCAGCATCGATTTGAACAGGGCGACCATCGGGTTCTGCGAGAGGCGCCGTTCGAGGTCGACCGAGTCGGTGGAGGGGAGGAAGCGGTCGAGGTCAGACGTGCGCAGGTAGCGAACGGTGTCGCGCGGCGGGGCGGGGGCCACCGTGTCGGACGGGGCGGCGACGGAGTCCGCGGGAGCGTCATCCGACCAGGCGCCGACAGGAACGGCCAAGGTGAGGGCACACAGAAGGATGGGGAGGAGGGGCCTCATGGACGACTCAGCAGAAGAGGTTCAGTCTGGTCGGGCTGATCCGGAAGTTGTACTCCTGCGCGGGGAGTTCCACCAGATCGCCGTCGAGCAGGGCCGGCTGCGCCTTGCCGGGGTTAAAATTGAGATAGGCGCCCCGGTAGAGCCGCACGGCGCTGCCGTACACATATTTCCCTTTATACACGTCGCGGATGTAGCGCCCGAGATCTCTGTCCGAGCAGCGGGCGTCGAAAATGATCTCCATCTCGCCATCATCGGAAAGCGAGGCCGGGGAGAGCGGGAGCCCCAGTCCGTAGGCGAGCAGGTTGATCGAAAACATCTTGGCCTCGATTGGGAAGCGGAACGCATCGAGTTTGAGGGTGAATCTGAGGGGTTCGACGGCGGCGGCGGCCCGGGCGGCGATCGCGGACCAGCGGAAAGCGAAGCGCGGGGCGCCCTTGCCGGCCAGTTGGCGCTGGAGGCTCGGAACAAGTCCGAGCGCGAGCGAGCCAACGACGACGCGTTCGCCGGAGCGGACGACATCGATGGGCCGGTACTTGCGGTTGATGATGGCGTCGACGGCGGCCCGGAAGTCGCCGTGGCTGCACAGCGAGCGGGCGATGTTGTTGGCCTGTCCCATGGGGAGGATGCCCATCGGCAGATCGGCCTCGAGAGCCACGGCGGCGAGGGCGTTGACGGTGCCGTCACCGCCGGCGGCGACCAGGGCGGTCACCCGGCCCCGTTTGGCCACCGGGGGCGGCGCCGGGCGGGCGGCCTTGGCCAGCCCGCAGTACTCGCGCGCCGTCGCTCCCAGATCGGCGGCCGAGGCCGGCTCGATAACCGTGTAGTGACTCCCCTGACTCCGAATGGCGCCCGTGAGCCGGCGCAGGAGGCGGTCGGAAAACTGCCCGGCCTGCTGGTTCACTGCGATCAGGTAATGGCCGCCGGCGCCTTTAAGCTGTCGTTTTCGCATTTGCGGTAAGTATAGGCAAAGGGGCGGTCAAGCAAAAGAAAATAACCGGGGGCGGAGCGGGGGCCGTCCCGGCCGGTCAGTTTCAACTTGAACCGGATTTTGCCTTGTCGTATCCTTCGTCGAGATGATCCACGATATCCTCAGGCTCGTTCGTCCCGCGCAGTGGCTCAAGAACGGGATCATGGTGCTGGCGATCGTGTTCGCCGGGGAATTGGCGCACGCGGACAAGATCATTCTCATGGCCTGCGCGATCGCCCTCTACTGCCTGTTGTCCTCGGCCGTCTACACGTTCAACGATGTCGTGGACGCGGAGCGGGACCGCCTGCACCCGTTGAAAAAGAACCGGCCGCTGGCGGCCGGGCGGATCCGGGTGGCGACGGGGGCGGTGCTGGCGGGGGTGCTGGCCGCCGCCGGGCTGGTCGGAGCGTGGTTCATCAACGGCCCGTTCTTCTTGTCCGCGGTCACGTTCCTGGCGCTCAATCTCCTGTACAGCCTGTGGTGGAAGCACGTGGTGATCCTCGATGTCCTCACGATCGCTCTGGGGTTCGTGGTCCGGGCCTACGCCGGGGCGTTTGCGATCGACGTGCCCGCCTCGACCTGGTTCCTCATCAACACCCTGCTTTTGGCGCTGTTTCTCGGGCTGGGAAAGCGGAGGCACGAACTGCTCTACCTGGACAAGGAGGCGCAGGCGCACCGGAAAACGCTGGTGATGTACTCGCCCTACCTGCTGGACCAGTTGATTGCGGTGGTCACCGCGGCGATGCTGGTCATTTATATGCTCTACACTTTTTCGACGGAAGTGATGCACAAGCTCGGGACGGACAAGCTGTTCGTGACGATCCCGTTTGTCGTCTACGGCGTCTTCCGGTATCTCTACCTGATCCACCGGAAGGACCAGGGGGGATCGCCGACGCGGGTGCTGATCGACGACCGTCCGATTCTTCTCACGGTGATGTTATGGCTGGTGACGGCAAGTTTCGTGCTCTACGTTTTGTGAGGTGGGCGGCCGGGCCGGCGGCCGCGGCGGCGCTCTGGCTCGGGGCCTGCGGGGATGACGCCCAGGAGCGGGCAGCCAGGCTCTTTCCGGCGGGGCCGCCGATCGCGCATCTGGAAGAATTTCCGTTCAATGCCGACTCGCTGCTGCCGGGCGGCGGGGCAGGACCGGAGGAGCCGCCCACGGTCCGGAAAATCGGCGCGCTCGCGGTTGACAGCAGCTCGGATCCGGGATACCTGGCCTACGACTTCATCGGGGAAGCGGCGGCGCGGTACACGGCGGACGAGGCGGAGGTACGGGTGACGATCGCCCAGTTTGCCGAGCCGATCGCGGCCTATGGGTGGTATGCCGCGCACCGGCCCAACGGGGCGGCGACCGACACGATCGGGCGGCAGTCGTTCTGGACGGGGACGAGGCTCTACGTGTACAAGGGGAGCTACGCGATCGTCGCCGAGGCCGGGGACACCTCGGCCGCGGCCCGCGCGGCGGCCGAGCGGCTCGCGCGCGAGGCGGCGAACCGGGCGACGGGCGAGATGCGTCTGTCCCCCTATCACATTCTGTTTCCCATGCACGATCGGGTGGCGGCCTCCGACCGGTACGTCGGCTACGGTTTCCTCGGCGCGCCCCGGCTCAATGACGTCTACACGATGGACTTTGTGGCGGGAATCGACACCGCGCGGTGGTTCTTGACGACTGATACGAGCGGACTGAAACTCGTGGTGCTGCGGGACTGGGCCGAGGACGGGACCCGGCGGCTCACGGTCCCGGCGGTGCTGCCGTTCGAGCCGGAATCGGCCGTATATGTGGAACACCCGCGCTACGGGCGAATCATCGCCGGTATGGCGGCCCAGAAGCTGGTCGGCGTGGTCGGATACCGGCCCGAGCGGCAGGAACAGAAGCTGCGGAGTTGGCTGGAGGGTCTGCGAAAATAGCGGCACGCGGGCGCGGGCCGGCGCGAGGCTCAAATGCACTGGCTTCATAAGGCCCGTCAGGGTCGGAAAACACGCCCGCGACTTCCGGCCCGGAGGGAGCGCGGGCGCTTGTCGAATCCGGCCGGCCGCACCCTTTGACAACGGCACGATTGTGCGCTAGGTTTGTCTATCATGAGAGCACCAAGCGCCCCGCCGCTGCCGTGGAGGCGGCGGCTCATGTATGCCGCCGTGACGACGGTCGTTCTGCTCGGGCTGATCGAAGGCGGCGCCCGGTTGCTGACCTCGCAACTCGATTCTCACGCGATGCCCGCCGGGGGTATCGGCTGGCAGGCGGTCTTCTTCCGATCGCTCTTCACCTGGAACGAGCCCGACCCGGATCTCCTCTGGCGGTTTCGCCCCAACCTGCACAATCCCCTCATCAGGACCAATTCCCGCGGCCTCATCGCCGATGAGGTACCGTACGCAAGGCCGGCGGGCACGCTGCGGGTGATGGTGCTCGGCGACTCCTCGCCGGTCGGCCTCGGTCTGAAAGACCGCACCTTCGCCTTTCCCGAGGTGTTGACCCGCCTTCTGGCCGCGGCCCTTGATCCGGACGTGCGCGTGGAGATGATCAACGCCTCGGTCACCGGGTACACCAGCGAGCAGCTCGCCCGCCTCTATGAGAGGGAGCTTCTCCGGTACGAGCCGGACTATGTCGTTGTGTACTGCGGCAACAACGACGCCTCGGTGTCGGGTTCCTGGTCCGATCTGGATTTGCTCCGGTCACAGCGGGCGGCCGGCCTGCGGCGCCTGCTGGCCCGTTCGGCGGCGTACCGGCTGCTGCGCGATCTCCTGGTGCGGCCCGTGCGCGACCGGGGCGCTCTCGGCGCGCCGCTCGTGCCCCGGGTCTCGCCGGAGCGCTACGCGGCGAATCTCGAGCGTATCATCCGGGCATGCCGGGACGATCGGACACGGGTGGTGCTGGTGGCGCCGCCGCAGCGCTATCTCTGGCCGGCCGGTCTTCAGTTCAAAATCTTCAGCCACGTCACCGGGGAGGACGGGGAATTCGTTTTTCCACCGCAACTGGCGCGTCTGCTCGACCGGCCGATCCTCTATTGTCTCGACGGCAGGCGCTTCAGCGTGACCGACACCGCGGTGGACCACATGACCCGGGCCGTGTACCGGTCGGCGGCTTCGGATCCGCTTGATCCCGCAGCCGCGGCGGCGCATTGGCAGGAGGCCGCGGGGCTGGCGCCGGGGGATCCGGTCGCCGCCAACAACCTGGGTGTGGCCCTGTGGCGAAACCGCGCGTGGAGCGAGGCCGACCGGGCATTCGCCGCGGCCCGCCGGCGCTGGGCCGGCCAGGACGCAGCTTCCGCGGTGGAACGGGACGCCGCCGGGTCGCCCATCCTCTTCAATCGGGCGATCAACCTGCTCGACTCGCTCGCGGATACCTCCATGGTCCTGGCGCTCGGCTCAGTTCCTTTCGTTCTGCTGGACTCGGCGCTTCAGGCAGACTGGATGTCCCTGCGCATCAAGCAGCCGTACCTCGAGGCGCTTTGGGCGCTCCGGGAAAAGCCCGGCGTCACGGTGGTGACAGTCGCGGAGGAGTTTCGGGCCAACGGCGGCGACGGGCTGTTCGTGGACCATTGCCACCCCACCCGCCGGGGGCATGAGATTATCGCCCGGGCCCTTGCGGACGTGATTCTCAGGCAGGAGCGGGGCGGCGGAGAGTAGGATCTTCCAAGCGGCCTCCGCAGTCGGGCCCCGGTGGGAGGGCTGACAGAATGTGGCGGGCGGACGGTCGTTGAGATAATTCCCGCCGGGGCCGGGAAGGAGGCGCCGGAGTCGACCCGGCGCGGGCCGCCGGAGAACCGTGATTTCGCTTTACAGCGGGAAACCGATCCCGTAGCTTGGACTGCTTCTCAGGCAGGCTCTGCCGACTACTGCCTGGTGCGCTAACATCGGGAGCCGAACAGCCGATAGTCATGGGAGAAGGACGGCAACGTCAAGAAGGGACGATGGTATGCGTTTTCTAGTGACCGGGGGAGCGGGTTTTATCGGATCGAATCTCGCCGCGGCGCTGGCGGCGGACGGGAACCAGGTCCGGATCCTGGACAATTTCTCGTCCGGCCGGCAGGAGAATCTCGCCGATCTGCCCGCGAGCGTGGAGGTGGTCGACGGGGACATTCGCGACTACTGGACGGTGGTGCAGGCGGTGGCCGGGGTCGACTACGTGCTCCACCAGGCGGCGCTGCCGTCGGTGCCCCGGTCGGTGAAGAACCCGCTCACGTCCAACGAGGTCAATGTCGGCGGCACGCTGAACGTGCTCGAGGCGGCGAAGAACGCCCGGGTGAAGAAGTTCGTCATGGCGTCATCGTCCTCGGTATACGGCGAGTCGGAGGAACTCCCCAAGCACGAGGGGATGCGGCCGAGCCCGCTGTCTCCCTATGCGATCACGAAACTGACCTGCGAGTACTACTGCAAAGTCTACTGGGAGCTGTATGGGTTTCCGACGGTGGCGCTGCGGTATTTCAACATTTTCGGACCGAAGCAGGATCCGGCGAGCCAGTACGCGGCGGTGGTTCCGCGCTTCATCACGGCGCTGATGCGGAACGAGTCGCCGACCGTGTTCGGCGACGGGGAGCAGTCGCGCGATTTCACCTATATCGACAACTGCGTGCAGGCCAACATCCTCGCCGCGACCAACGACCGGATCAAAGGGGATTATTTCAACGTCGCCTGCGGCGGGCAGTTCACGCTCAACGAGCTGCTGGACCGCCTGCGCCGCATTATCGGGACGAGCACCCAGGCCGCCTACGTCGATCCCCGGCCGGGAGATATCAGACACTCCTTCGCCGCGATCGACAAACTGGGAGCGTTCGGGTACAAGCCGAGCGTGTCGTTCGACGAAGGGTTGCGGCGCACGGTGGCGTTCTTCAAAGCGAAATAAGCGCCGCCTTCTCCGACTTCAAATCAGAGAGCACGAGTCCACGGCCCCGGCGCCCGCCGGGGCCGTCTTCTTTTCTATTGGAGCCTTTGATCCATGAACTATATTGGAGATAGTCCCGGCGCGGCGGGCGGAAGGTCCGAGGACCCGGGCGGGGCGCCGGCGATTCGGTCAAGCGGAGGTGTGCGATGGTTGTTTCGGGTATCGGAAAGCGCGCGCTTTTGTTTTGCGGCGCGGTGCTGGCCGCCGGGGTGCCGGCGGCCGCCGCCGAGGTCGCGGGGCGGGTGTACGACCAGGCGAGCGGCGAGGCCATCCCCGGCGCCGTGGTGCGGGTGGGCAATTCGCTGGTCCAGTTGACGGTCGCGGACACCACCGACGCGGAGGGGGAATACCTCGTGAGCGGGCTGGCGAGCGGCACGGATTACACGGTGATGGCCTCGGCGGCGGGCTACCAATCGGCCGCGCTGACTATGGCCGCAGTGCCCCTCACCCACGACTTCGCCCTGCGATCCTTCGCCGACGGCTACCTGGTCGGGACCATCAATCAGGGGACGGTGCACTACGCGTACGCCGGCGGGGCCTGCTATCGGAGCGGCGGGGAGGTGGAGGCGGAGGAAGGATTCTTCCCGCACATCCGGGTGCCCTCGGCAAGCGTGGATTCGCTCGTGGGGCTGATCGGCGTAGATCCGGCGGCGACGCCGACGAGCGACTCGCTGGTCTGGGAGGCCTGCCGCAGAGTCTGGCACTGGCTGGCGGTCAACGCCCGCGCCGCCGGCAGCCACCCCCAGTGGACCGAGGCCAACAATTTCCTCATGGGTTACGACGACGGGTGGCCCTCGGTGGAGGCGATGGCCGAGACCTATTTCCAGTTCGGATTCCTGCCCTGGGGAACGTGCATGAGCCGGGCGCACATACTCGCCTCGCTGCTCTTCACCGCCGGCCTCCCGGACCGCGACCTGGGGATCGCCGAGACGCGCTGGATGTTCCGGTACAGCCAGCACATGTTCGCGGCGGTGAGGGTGAATCTCCGCTGGCTGTATCTCGACGCGACCCGCATGGTCGGAGAACTCCCCGACTACGCCGCTCTCGCCTCCTGCCCGGTGGATGGATCGGAAGACATCGACTACTGCTACCCCTACTCGCTCAAGGTCATTCCGGGGACGGCGGCGGCCGGGGTGCCGCTGCTGACGCACCGGACGAGCAACTCGCGCCACCTGTGTGTCGCGGCGCCGCCCGACGGGGCGGTGACGCTGTGCCCCGCGATCGCGGTGTGGGTGCTTCAGTCCGATCAGACAGCGCCGGGAGTGAAGGTCAACGGGCAGATGTGTGAGGCGCTCCCGGATGGGCTGTACTGCGAGCTGGCGGCGGCGGAGGGAGCGCTGCCGATCGTGGCCGAGGGCATGGCGGCCGGCGTACCGGTGAGAGATTCCATCCGGGTCGAGCGGGCCGCCTGTCCGCTCGATGCCGACGGCGACGGCTGGTGTTACGGGTGCGACAACTGCGCCGCGGTCGCCAATCCGGACCAGAAGGATGCGGATGGCGACGGAATCGGGGACGCCTGCGACAACTGCCAGGATCACGCCAACGCCGATCAGGTCGATGCGGACAAGGATGGGCGGGGGGATGCCTGCGACAACTGCCCGATGGCGGAGAATCCGGACCAGGCCGATGCGGACGGCGACGGGATCGGCGACGCCTGCTGCTGTACGGCCCGGGGGAATGTCGACATGGCGGGTGGCATCACCGTGGCCGACGTGACTCATCTGGTCGGCTATCTGTTCCGGGGCGGACCGGGGGCGGGGTGTCCGGCCCACGCCGATGTGAACGGGAACGGGGGGACGGAAGTGGCGGACCTGACGCACCTGGTGGCGTATCTTTTCCGGGCGGGACCGCCCCCGGCGGGGTGCTGAAGAACGCCGGGGCGAACTCTTCCGCCATTTGAAGCCCCCCGGTCACACTTGAGGAACGCGCGGAGAGACCGCAGTTCGGCGCCGATCAGGGGCTCGGGCTAAAGCGAGAACCGCCAGGCGCAGTACTGGTCGGCGCCGGCGGCCGCGTCCGGCGGACAGCAGAGGCATTGTGTCCGGATGCGGGGATCGATCGTGCGGGCAAAACCCTCGTACTCGACCAGACCGACCGATTTGCAGGGGAAAAGGGGAAGGCCTTTCCGGCGCCGAGCGGACTGTACGCGGCAGTCGACCATCTGGAACTCGAACGAGACCAGGGAGCCATCGGCCGCCCGCTCCTCTTGGAGAATTTCCTGCTCGTTGATGAAGGCGTAGAGGCGGAACCCAAGGGCGGTCTTGAGAGCCTCCAGGCCGCCGTTTTCGGGAAGGCGATGGAGGGCCATGATCCGGCGGGCCTCGATGGCGGTGAACTGCTCCCAGGCCTCGGCATCGAGGGCGATTGCTGTTTCCAATCCATAGCGGCGCTCGACGGCCTGGAACCAAAGGCCGTCATGAGCCAGCCAGTTTTTCGCAAAATCTGCGAGCATGGCGCGCAGCGTGTCGGGCGAGAGGTGGCCGAGATTCATGGTCTTTCGTGTCCTCGTGAGGCAGTGGTCGCTCTCTTGTTTATCGGAAATATCAGCAAACCGCTTGGCAAAGGCAAGCTTAGGAAGTATCTTGCTCTCAAGCGGTGAGAGACCGGCCGCCGACGCCGCGCCGCCCAGGCTGTTCGGGCCTCGGCCGACGACGGGCGGTCGGCGAGTCCTCATCCGGGCTGTTCAGGCACCCGCCCCACACCGGCGCCGCAAGGGCGCCGCAGCGGTCGGGGGCGCTCGATTCGGTTGCGTCAATCGGGCGCCGGACGCGTCACTAGGGAGTTGATTCTGAAATGAGGACGGGTCGTATGAGTGTCGCCGGTATGCGGATGCTGTCCATAGCACTGAGCCTCTGGATTCTGACGCCGCCGATGCTGTCGGCCGGCCGGCTGGCGCCGGAGCTGGAAGAGCGGCTGCAGGGGAAAGCGGCGGGAGAGAAAATCAGGGTCTGGATCGGGGTGACGGGGGCGGTCGATCCCCGCGCTCTCAAAGCCGCTCTGACTTCATCCTACCCCGATGGGGCGACCCGGCACCGCGAGGGGATGCGGCGGCTCAAAGAGGCCCACGGCGCGCGCCAGGCGAATGTGCTCGGATTTCTCCGGGGGCTTGAAGCCCGCGGCGAGGCCGCCCGGGTCCGCCCGCACTGGCTGGGCAACATCATCGAAGCTGAACTGACGCCGGGACAGATCCGGGCGGCGGCGCGGCGCGGCGACGTGGACTTGGTGGCGGCGCCGCCCGAGCTCACTCTCATCGCACCGGAACCGGCGCCGTCATCGGCGACGGCGGTCGGGGCCAATCTCTCGGTGATCAAGGCAAATCTGGCCTGGCAGGCCGGGTACACCGGCGCCGGGCGGCTCATCTGCTCGTTCGACACGGGGGTCGACGGCGCGCACCCGGCGATCGCCTCCGGATGGAAAGGTCTGGACGGCAACGCCGCGGCCGCCTGGTTTTATCCGCTCGACGAGGAACCGTTTCCGCACACCGTCGGCAACGACGGGCACGGCACGCACGTGATGGGCCTTCTGGTCGGGCACGACGATGCCACGGGCGATACGGTGGGGGTGGCGCTGGACGCCCGGTGGATCTCGGCGGCGGTGATCGATATCCACGGGGCCCCGATCTTTGATGCTTTCGAGTGGGCGGTCGACCCGGACGGCGACCCGACGACCTTCGGCGACGTCCCGGACGTGGTGAACCACAGCTGGGGGATCAGATTCGCCGAGTGCCGCGAGTTGTTCTACACGGTGGTGGAGAACATGGAGGCGCTCGGCATCGTCAACATTTTCGCGGCGGGTAACGAGGGATCGTTGCCGGAGTCGGTCCGCAACCCGGCTGACCGGGCGCTCGACTCGCTCGACTGCTTTGCAGTAGGCAACATCATCCACACGATGAGCCCGCCGGTCATTTACAGCTCCTCGTCCCGCGGACCCTCCCCCTGCACCGGCGGGATCAAGCCGAACGTGTGCGCGCCGGGTTACGCCGTGCGCTCGAGCCTGCCGGGCAACACCTACGGATTTTTGACGGGGACGTCGATGGCTGCGCCCCACGTGAGCGGGTTGGTCGCACTGCTGCGGCAGAAGAATCCGAACGCGACGCCGGACCAGATCAAGGCGGCCATTCTGACGACCGCCCAGGATTACACGTACTCTCTTCCGGACAACACCTACGGCTGGGGGGTGATCGACTGCCAGGCGGCGCTCAACGCGCTGCCCGGGCCCACGGCCGCGCCCAATCTCCGCATCTGGTCGTTCCCGCATCCGCTCGTGCATGCCGGGGACGTCGTCACCGGGCCGGTGATCCTCCAGAACCGCGGAACGGTGGTCGCCAATGTGGCGGGAACGATCACCGGATCCCACCCCGCGCTCAGCGTTCTCGACGGCTCGGTGTCGTTCGGGACCGCCCCGGCGTGGGACACGGTGCGGTCGAGCGATGTCCTCGCCGTGGAAGTGAGCGACACGGTGACGGAGGGCAGCATTCTGTCGATCGACTTCCAGATCGCCGGGAGCGGGTACTCCGTCCCGGCCAAGCTGTACTTCGTGGTCGAGCCGCGCTCGCAGCGGCTGCAGGCGGATCACGATGTCAACAACCTGCACTGCACGATCACGAACTACGGAACCTACGGGCTGGACACCGGCTCGTTCTTCCCGGCCAACGGTATCGGATTCCGGACCGCCCCGCTCTTCGACAATGAGGTCTATGAGTCGGCGTTCCTCCTCGGGCGGAGCATCACTCAGGTCTCGGATGGAGCGCGCAACTCCGCCGGCGAGCCGGACGGGGATTTTCGGGTGGCCCACGGCGGGAACATCGTCCGCTCCACGCCCGGAAAGAAAGCCGATCAGGAAACGTCCGCCCGCTTCGATGACAGCCGGGCGGAGAACCCCATCGGCCTCGCGGTCGTCCAGGAGACGTACGCCTTCACGGAGGCCTCCTTCGACGACTTTATCATCTTCCGCTATATCCTCACCAACTCCGGCGGGGTCGAGATCACCGGGCTGCGCGCCGGCCTCTACCTGGACTGGGACGTCGAGCAGTTCAGCCTCAACGCGGGGGGGTGGGATGCCGCCGACAGCGTGCTGTGGATGGCGTACAACGACGCCGGGACGCTGTCGCTGTTCCGGGGGATCAAACTGCTGGACGGCCCGCTGGCGTCGGCGTTCACCGCCGATGCGTCCCTGACCACGTATTACGGCGGCGGTCTGTCGGATGGGTGGACGGAGGCGGAGAAATACGCGGCTCTCGCCGCGGGTTTCGGGTCGGCGGAGACGTTCAAGACGGCCACGAAAGATCTTATGCAGGTGCTGGCGGCCGGCCCGATCACCATGGCCGCCGGGCAAACCGACACCGTGGCGTTCGCCGTGGTGACCGGTAACACGCTCGGGGAGATCAGGGCCAACGCCGATGCCGCGAGCACGGTCTACGAGGACGTGATCGCCGACTGCTGTCTCGGCCTGCGCGGCAACGTGAACGGCGATCCGGACGAGAATATCACCGTGGTCGACGTGACCTACCTGATCGCCTATGTGTTCCGGGGGGGGCCGCCGCCGCTGTGTCCCGAGGAGGCCAACGCCAACAGCGACGCGGGCGGCGCGATCACGGTCGCCGACGTGACCTATTTGGTCGCTTACGTTTTCCGGGGCGGGCCCGCCCCGGCGGCGTGCGGAACAACGGCGCCCTAAGTCCGGCCTCAACCCGGGGGGCGCGGGTCGCGGGCGAGCAGGGGCAGGCAGCGAACGCCGGAGGTCCGCGCTATATCGCCGGCTTCGGCGGGAAACCGGCAGAAAGCCAGGAGGGCCTCCTCCGGAACCGTCCCCAGGTCGAAATCACCCTCGCAGCGGTACTCCTCCTCCCGCACCCAGTCGCCGACGACGCCGCTTGATTGCAGGCGCCAGTGATCATCGGGCGGCAGCGCGGGCCGGGTTGCGGGATCGCAGTACTCAACCGGGAGAATGCCGTGCTCGCGGGCGACCGAGGCGTCGATAGCGACGCCGTAAGGTTCGAATGACATCTCGCGATACCGGGCGCGCCAGCGTATCAGCGGCAGCACTCGGTGCGGGGACAGGCCGGAGAAAGCGACGGCGCGCACACCCCGGGGCAAATGGCGGTCCGACGCAACGAGACGCCGCGATGTCAGAATCCTCCTCAGCGTGTCCAATGCGGTACGGGGGTAGGCGGGGGAGGCCAGGATGCTCCGATAGTAGTCGATCGGGAGTTCATCCGGCCATGGTCCGCGGGCCGCACGCGTCCAATGGGTGACATAATGACGAGAGAGCTTCTCGAGATCAGGGTTCAGCTCGCGTTCGGAGATCGCATACCGCAACGGCTCTTCCCGAGGGCGGTAGGCGACGGCGAAGCGGTCGACGACCGCGCGGCCCGCCGACCGGTACTCCGCCAGCCGGGTCGCCATGAAACCGCCGGGGCGGATGGAAATGGGGACCAGAAGGTCGGCCAGGCTGAAAACGACCTGGTCCCGGGCGGATGGGAAGGCCTTGCGCGAGTCGACCGGGAGCGGGTGAAAGGAGGCGGTCTCGCCGAGTCCGAAGGCGGCGCAGAGACTGTCAGGCGCCGTGCCGCGAGCCCCACCCGGTCCCGGAACGATCACGACCTGGGGCACACCGCGCAGACCGGCGGCGGCACAAATCAACTCCCAGGTAGGCATCCCCACAGAGCTGATCACAGTCAGTCCCTCGGCGCGGAGCCAGTCGAGGGCGGCCATGGTTTGCCGCACCCACGGAGCGGCGGCGCACGGCCGAAGCGCCTGGCGGGACAGCAGGAGAGCGGCATAGTGGGCCATCAGCGGGAATCTGGGCGGCGCGCGGGGCGCGGGGAATCACATTCTGCGGCCGCGGCGGTGGCCCGGCCTCCCGGCGGCTTTTTGCTTGCCCGCCGCCGCCGCGCAGCGCTTAATACGGCGTATGCGAAAGAGACTGGTGTTCAGTGTGCTCGTGCTTTTCGCGGCTCTGCCGGCGGCGGCGGAGCGCCTCACCGTGGAACGCGGCTCCGACCTGCAGTCGGTGATCAACTACGCCGCGAGCGGCGACACTATTGTAATCGCGGCGAAGACTTTCAGCGCCCGCCCGCGCCTGTTTACCGACTCGCTCTGCGGAAACTGCCTCGATCCGCACACGCCGGTGGAGGCGTCCCACGGGTTCATTATCCGCGGCAAGTCGCTCGAGCTGATCGGAGAAAGCCGCACCGAGAGCCGGCTGGAGACCAACGCCGGCTACGGGCTGTTCATCGTCGACTGCCCGGAGGTGCGCATCGCCAACCTCACGATCACCGGGGGACGGCGGGACAAGGACGGGAACGCGACCGACGCCGGGATCGTGGTGCGCAACTCGCGCGTCGACATCTCCGGCGTCACCATCGCGGGCAACACGCACCGGTTGGATTCAGTCGTGGTCGGCATCGGAGGCGTGTTCGGACGGGAGGGCTCCGAGATCGAGATCCGGGACTGCCGGATTGTCGACAACGGCTGGGACGGCGTGGCGCTCTACCGGGGCGCGGCGGCGACCGTGACCGATTGCGTGATACGGGACGGCCGGGGCGCCGGGATCGGCGTGACCTGGGATGCGACCTGTGCGGCCTACCGGAACGACATCAGCGGCTACTGGAAAGGAATCGGGGCGTTCGGAACCTCCTGGGTGATCGCGCGCAACAACCTCGTGCACGACAATCTCGGGTGGGGAATCATCGCGACCGGCGCCTCGTACATGGATATTGCCAACAATGTCGTGCACCACAACGGCAACTGCGGAGTGGCGCCCTGGTCGAGCGAGGCCCGCGGCCGGATCGCCAACAATATCATCACCGCCAACGGCTGGCGCGAGCAATGGGTGTGTCCGTGCGTGGGAGTCTGGAACTACGGCGACTGGGCCAAGTGGGAGTTCCGGTTCAACATCGTCTACGGCAACCAGGACGGCAACTACGAGGCAATCTGGGATCAGTCCGGCATCAACGGGAATCTCAACGGCGACCCGCTGTTTGCGGGAGAGGCGGATTTCCGTCTCACCAAGGGATCCCCGGGTATAAATGGCGGCGATACGCTGATCTATAACGCCGACGGCAGCCGTTCGCACATTGGCCTTGAGGGCGGCCCGCAGGCAAAACGAGTGCGGCGCTGACTGCGTAAGAGCGCCGGGACACGGCCGCGCCGGGTGCAGCGCAGGAAAGGTGCGGAACCGGGGCGGGCAATCCGCTGAACCGGACGCTTGGACGACGAGGGGGTTCGGAAGACGGACGCAGGGCGGGAAGGGCGGCCGAAGTGGACGAGACAGACATAACGGAACGGAGGAGTGGCTGAGTGGTCGAAAGCGGCGGTCTTGAAAACCGTTGTGCCCGCGAGGGCACCGTGGGTTCGAATCCTACCTCCTCCGCCATATTTCAGTTTTGGGCTCTTCGGCAAGGTAGCTGAAGGGCTTCTCGTAAGTGGGGGAGAGGCCTCAGTCGGTGAGCGTGAAGTTCGAAGGCTCCATACCCTCCGCCACCCCTTCGCCGGCCACCTGGTCATGTCCGGGGTCGACCTGCCCACGGTCAAGAAGCTCATGGGCCACTCGGACATCCCGACGACCGTGATCTACGCCCACCTCGCCGAGGCGGTGGATAAGATCAAGTTCCAACGCGCCACCATCTCGCCCATGCGGTGGCAGGCCGCACCCGAGGCGACGCAACGTACACTCGCTGGTCAAGCAGACAATTCATGAGTGGCGTTTCTGGCTGTTAGTCGTGTCGGGAAGACCGCCGGCGGCTGATCCCCCCCAGGCTGTCATGGCAACGCCGCTCGTGGCAGACCGTCGGGCGGTCGCTCGGGGGGATGAAGCTGAAAGGAAGGCCGGGCGCGGTCCCCGGCCTCTGCTGTGTAGCACCCACAGCCCGGAACCCGCCATACTCGTGCCAGCCGTTGACACAGCCGCTCAGGTTCCTGGTTCCGAGTTCACCTCTTGGCTATCAGAGGGAGCTTGCCTGGAAATCCGTTCGTCCGGATAACAGAAAAAAACAGTCCGCGGTGGTTCTTTTGGGCGGAGCGGTCCGACGAGAGACTTGCACTCACGCGCGCTCCCCCCTGCCCACCCCAAATGACAAGCCCGCCTCCGAGGAAGCGGGCTGTCATTACTCAGGAACAGGCGAAGAGGGGTCAGATATCCAGATCGCCGGTGTACATGTCGGTGTGTTTGGGATCGACTTTGAGTCTGTTCGCGGTCGCCCAGGCTTTCATGTTCACTTCGGCATACGTAGAGATCGCTTCGTTGTACGCCAACCCCTGATTGATGGCGCCGTCCAGGAAGAAATAGGTCCAGGCGCCATTCTGCAGATCGGGGGCGTCGTAGGAGTATTTGGATACGGAGGCGGTGGAGAGCACGGTGCCGGTTTTGCAGTCGGCATGGAAGTCGCCGATGACACAGGCATCGAGATTGATCGTCTTCTTCGTGCAGTTGGCCGCGTTGAGGTAGCCCATGACGTATGCGTGGGTCAGGTAGTACAGGTCCCGCGAGATAATGCTCGAACCACCCGACGGGCGCACTTTGGTGCCGTGGCCGGAATAGAAGAAGGCCACCTCGTCGCCGGGAACCGCCGCGTCGCGCAACCAGATCAGGCCCGCCTGGATGTTGGCCGCCGAGGCGCTGTAGTCAATGTCGCTGCGCACGGTGAAACCCTGGCTGTTCAGGAACGCTATGACATCGCGCGCATCGTCATCGCAGAAATTCAGATCATTGGCCGTGCCGTCGTAATCGGAGATCCCGATGACATACGCATACTTGTGAGCCGGGGTCGGGTTGGGATCGGCGGCGGAAAAGCCGTCGGCGACCACCCGGTCAGACGACTCAATGGGTGTGCCCAGCTTGGTGAATGCAGCTTTCACCGCATCCGGGCGGTTATCGATGAACTCGGGGCGCTGAACCAGGGTACCGGGGGTGTCCTGGCCGACAGCGGGACCGGTCGTCTGCGGGTCGTTCGAGCAACCAAAGAACGCCGTCATCATGCCCAACAGACTCAGAACCAGTAATAGCCTTTTCATGTGAGACCTCTCCTTAGGGTTGATTTGAAAACACTGATGAGGAGGGAGTTCACCCCAGAGCCAAACGCGACGACCTCCTCTCCCGAAGGACACGACGGCTTGGTTGCTTCGACAGCCCGTCCCCCCGTATCGTAGCCGGAGGACGGACGCCGCAGCTGTGGGTGCTGCCCCAATATATGCTCTGTCCAACAAATCTGTCCACGCTTTTTTCGTCGGCCCGGCCGAAATTCGCCTGCCCGGTTCGGCGTCACCAGGCGCAAGAGCACAACGGGGCAAGGAGGTTTCCGGCGACCCCGGCCGCAGGCCCGGCGAGTTCTTGTGAAAGTCAAATTCCAGGCGGGCATCCGGCGTTCGGTTCCCCTTGGCTCCGACCCTGCGCCCGGCCGCGAGGGGAGCGTGATGGATACGCCATGCTGCGTGATGGAGGGCTCCGGATTAGGCTGTGCGCCGGGCAATCCGGTCGTGGGGAAGCAGTGGCCGTGAGCGAGTCCCTCCCCCGAACCGAGAAGATACCTGCGCACCAGCCGGGCGACTTCGTGCGTGAGCTTGCTCCCCCCTCAGCCACGGGATAGCCGGGTCCGGAGGGCGGGCGGGGGAACGCGCCAAAAAGACAAAGAGGAAGGCCGGACCCTGATCCGGCCCTCCATCCTGAGACCGTCCAGCTCAAGACCGGTCTACTCTCTCCATGCCTGCCCGGATAGCGACGAAAGCATCGGCGTCCGGCGGGGAGGGAGTCCGGACGCCGAGGGCGTCTCACCGACTTTGTGGTGGAGACGTCTACGGTTCTGCCGTCAGCGCCATCTGGGAGATCTTCAACGTATCGCCCGCCAGGGGATAGCCCTTGACGGCAACGAAATCGCCGACCGCGAAATCGGCGAGGGTGATCTCCGCTCCGTCACGATCCCGCAATTTCGCCCCCGGGCAGACCCAGCAGATCCGCGTCTCGTTTTCGAAGGTGACGAGCCGAGCGGCGACATCGATCGTCGCGAGGCGGTCGCTGAAGGCGAGGCAGCGGCTCAGACACTCGGGCGTCAGTTTGATCACCGCCGCACGGAGGGTGGTTTCGTTGACGATGTCGGCCCGCAATTCTATCACGTCGCCGACCGCGACGTCGGTGAAGGCCAGAATTGAGTCGTGGTCGGAGCGATAGAAATTGCCGCCGTCCGACAGCGCCATACCCATGCGGTCGCGCCCGTTTTCATCCGGCTGTTCGTGGAGGATCCGGAGGTTGGTCCATATGACGGTCTCGGAGTCCACGGTGATGAGTTCGGTGCGGCCGGCGATCGTGAAGGTGCCGGCGGCGTAGTCGATTGAGGTGATCGTGTCCCGCACGGCGACATCATAGCCGCCTCCGCCGGGGCTGCACACGCCCAGGTGGCGGGCGTAGACATAGCGGTTCTGGTTGCGCTCGCCATAGAGCTGCACGGAATCGCCCGGATTGATCTCGTCGAACGGGACGGGCGCCTCGCTGTTACCGTTGAGGCGGACTACCGCGCAGTTCAGGTTGGCGATGACAGAATCCGGTTTCCCGGCGAAAGTCAGCATGCGGCGGTCCCGGTTGACCGTCTCGACGCGCGCCGCATACCGCACCGCTCCCGGTTCCTCACAGATCCCGATCCGGTAGGCGTTCACGCAGGCGTTCTGGTAGCGGTGACCGGCCACTTCGACCGAGTCGTTCACCCGGATTTCCGTGAAGGGGACGGGAGCTTCCGAGAAGCCGCTGTACCGGACAATCTGGCAGTTCTGCAGGGTCGCCACCGTGTCGGTTTCCCCTTCCAGGGTGAGTCTGAGGCGGTTCTGGTCGACGGTTTGTACGCGGGCGCGGAGCTGCAGCGAGTCGGCGGCGGGCGCCTTCGATTCGACTGCCGTGCCGTCGCTCCCTCCGGTCTGCGGTGCCGTGGGCGATTCGCTGCAGCCGATCATCGCCGTCAACAGCAGGCCCGCTCCCATCAGCGAGAGCCACTTCGTCCGTCCGTTCATGAAACCTCCTTGACAGAGTATTAAACGTTTGTTGTCCTCGCTTGCCTCGTGTCCTGTTAAGCAGAGGGCGGCGGGGAATGTTTCGTGCAGGGAGTTCGGATCGACGCGGCGGAATTGCGGTGCGGCAAATCAAGCAGAAACGCCGGGGGCCGCGGGGGCGTCCCGGCGTCGGAACGAGGACAAGGCGAAGCCGGTCCTCACGCGCCGCAGGGCATGGCGGCGCCGAGGAAGAGGTATTTGACGAGCAGAGTCAGATCGGCGATGTTGACGGCGCTGTCGCAGGAGACGTCGGCGTCGGCGAGCACGTCCAGTGTGGCCCCGCGGAACAGGTAATTCACGAGCGCGGTGAGGTCGTTGATGTCGACCCTGCCGTCGAGCGTGACATCGCCGCGGGTGATCTGCCCGGCCAGCGCCAGCGCCGCCGGCGGGTCAATCAGCCCGGCTCCCAACTGCGCTTCCAGACCCGGGTTGAGCGAATCGACGTTGTGGGATGACCGCGCCAGGATCGTGTCGATCCGCTCGGGTGTCAGACCGGGGTGCCGGCTGCGCAGGCAGGCGATCACGCCCGCCGCCATGGGCGCGGCAAAGCTCGTCCCGTCCCACCAGGCGAACAAGGTGTCGGCGTAGGCCGAATAGACCCGCGTACCGGGGCAGCACACGTCGATGCGCACCCCGTAGTTGGAGAAATCCGCCTTCACGTTGACCGAGTCCAGCGCGGCAACGGCAATGACGTTGGAGCGCGAGGCCGGAAAGGGGAAGAGGCTGGCGAGATTGGTGGAATCGTTGCCGGCGGACGCCACGACGCTCACGCCGGACTGCCGGGCCGTGCGCAGTGCGTCATCGAGACTCTCATCGACCCGGGTCATGCCCAGGCTCAGGTTGATCACGTCGCAGCCGTCGTCGATCGCCTGGAGGATGGCGGCTGCGATGGCGTAGGCGTTGCCCTGGCCGGCCGTATCGAGAACTTTGTAGACGTACACATCGGCGCCGGGTGCGACCAATTGGAGAACGGCGGCCACAAACGTGCCGTGAGCGGCGCAGGAACCGGCCGTGTCGGCCTGCGCCACGGAATCCTCCTCCAGGTAATCCCAGCGACTGACCAGGTCGCCGGGGAACGAGGCGAATACCGGGTGGTTCGCGGCGACGCCGCCGTCGATCAGCGCAATGCGTGCGCCGGCCCCCGTCGACACCAGGGCGGCGGTGGCCAGATCGAGCGTCACAGCCGCCGGCTGGTCTTCAAAAGTACCGATCAGCTCGGCATCGACGAACGGTGAACTCCGCTGAAACCCCTCCGGCGCCGCGAGATAGTAGTTGGGGCGGCAGAAGTCCACCCGCGCATCAGCGTCGATCCGGGCCGCAATCGTGTCGGGGTTCTGGCCCTGAGGGATCATCAGGAGGTACACGTCGGTGACCGGGAGGTGTCCCTTGACGGCGGTACCGTAGGTCTGGTTGATCTCCTCGATTGTCGAACCGGGGAGGACACGGCAGACAACATCGCCGGGCGTGTGGTTCGGCCGCTCCGCGTCGGCCCGGATCATGGCCGGCCTCGGGCCGGTCAACAGCACGATCCCGATCAGGGACAGGATCTTAAGGAGTCTTCGCATGGTCCTCTCCGAGAAAGCCGGCGCCGTGCAGGCCGAAGGCGGCCCAGTGATAGGCGGACGGGTATTTAAGCCGCGTCCGGCGCTCGGCATTGTGCATCGCCTGAACCAGCGATTTGCTGCTCAGTAGTTCGGCATAAAAGTGCTCCATGTACAGGGCGGTCGACTGATCCAGAACGGGCCACCGCCCGGCAAGGACGTTGCGCGCACCCATCTCCAGGAGTGCCCGCACGAAGCCCGTGGATTCTTCGCCGGGCAGCGTGACCTCCTCGCCCGAGCGGCAGGCCGCGAGCGTCGCCAACTCCACGCGGCACGAGCGGATCTGAAAATCGGCGGCAAAGAGCGGACCGTCCTCCAGCCGCAGGTAGGAATAGAAGGGATTTTCGACCACCAGTTGCGCGTGCCCGGCGTAATGCCAGATGAAGAATTCGCCTTCCTGCGGCCACGACGCCCGGGTCGCGGGCGCATGCATGATCGTGCGCCCGGGGGCAAGAGCCGCGAGGCGGGCAAGTTCGCCCTGGGCGGACGCCAGGTCGGATCCGGCGCCGCGGAAGAGGTGTATCGGCAATCCGGCGCCCGGACGGGTGCGGGCGAACCAATGGTGTCGGAGGCTGGGGGCCAGCACAAGCGCGTGGCGTTCGCCCAACAGCCCGCCGTCGCACTCGATCGCCTGCCACGGGAGGTTGGCCAGCGGACCGTCGGGAACGATAATGACCTGTGCCGCCTCGTCCGGGATCTCCAGCGCTGCCCACAGCCAGGCGCCGAACTCGCGCCAAAGCGCCTGCTCCAGCGGCGTTCGGCTCTCCTGCGCGGGCGCGTGGCGAACGACGTTTCGTTCGATGCAGAATCGCCACCGCTCGGCCAGGCGCTCGAGGCGCTCCCGCCCGCCGACAAAGCGGCGGGTGGCGACCTCTCCCCCGACGTGGACAAAGGCGAGGATGTCGCCGCCGGCTACCTGAAACTGCACGATGGGCGCCTGCCGCGACGCGGCCGCAATGCGGGCGCCCAATCGGGAGGTGTCGAGAGCCTCCGCCGTTGGAGCCTGGTCGATCGTCAGCAGGCACTCGCGAATCTCGCGGCGGAGGAAGTTCAGCCGGGCGGCCGAGGGGAGAGCGGCGCCGGCACCTATGGACCGATGCGCGGGGATCATGAGTTCCTGCGCCAGCGTCTGCACCCGTGCCGACAGCGCCCCGAGGCTCTGCTGTACCCGCCGGCGGGCGGCCGCCAGGGCGGGGTGTCGGGCGCCGGCGTTCCAGATTCCGGCCGTCCTGGCCCTTTCCGACCAGGCCGCCGCCTCGCGCGGGGTGTCGCTGAAATACGATTCTACCAGGCGCTCGTGCGGCGACTTCGCCGCGCGCGCATATTGGTTGCGCAATTCCATCGGCGGCAGCGCCGATCGGACCAGATCGAGGCGGTCGGCCGCTTTCCGCCAGGCCGTGAGCGCCGCCGCCCGCCGCCCGGAGACGAGGTGAAGGTCCCCCTCCGCCACCTGCCAGGCGGCGTAGAGATGGGGCACGCACCACGCGGCCGGATTGCGGCGAAGGCGCGCCAGGTAGACCGGCGTGCGTCCGCTCAGTTCGATCGCCTTCAGATCGCACACCGCCTGCCAGAAGAACAGCGCCGCCCGGTCGAAGCATCGGCGCGCCGCGCGCAGCGCGGTCTGCCGCGTCCCCGGCGATCCCTGGTCGAGATCCGTCCGCAGCAGGTGCAGGGTTCCCAGGTACCCGGCATGCCGAAGGGCGGCAAACCCCTGCTCGGCTCTGGCCCACGCCGCCCGGGCCCGGTCCTTTCGGCCGAGGCCGGTCAGCGCATAGGCCGCGAACAGGTGCGCCTTCCCCGACTCATATTCGAGCTTCAGCGTCCGAAACCGTTTCCCCGCCCGGCCGGCCAGGTCGAGGGCGTCTCGATAGAGCCCCAACTGGAGAAACACTTCCGCCCGGTCAAGCAGGCAGAGCGCCACGCCGCGGGGATCGCCCGCGGTCCGATACGTTGCCTCGCATGCAGCGAGGTCGGACAGGGCCTGGTGGAAACGGCCGGTCAGAAGATTCAGCCAGGCCAGAGCGTAGCGGGTATCGCAGGCATCGAGTTCGTACCCCGACTCGGTGTACGCGGCGAGGGCGTCCCGGTAGAGCTTCTCGGCCTCGTCCATTTGGAAGAGCTGCACGAGTACGTTGGCCCGGTTGTAGTTGGTGCGGGCCAGGGCCAGTTTGTTGCCGCTTCGCGCGAAAAACAAGGCGGCCTGCCGGTAGAGCCGGTCGGCCTCGACCGGTTTGTCCCGGCGGTGGTAGAGATTGCCCAGGTTGACGCGCGTCTGCGCCAGATCGGACTCGGCCTCGAGGGCGCTGAAGGCGCGGAGGGCAGCGCGGCCGGCGGCGGCGGCCGCCCGGTCATTGCCCAGGTACATGTTGATGTCGATGAGCGTGCGGTCGATGCGGCCGCGGATCAACAAGTCGTCGCCGCAGAGCGTGCGCGCGGCCCGGTAGCAGTGCCGCGCCTCGGCGTGCCGGCCGGAGAAGTGGTGCATCCGTCCGAGCGAGCGCCAGGCCGTCTGCCCCAGTACCCGTCCGCCGTGCGCCTGCGCCCGGGCGTGAAACCGCTCGGCCAGTCCAAGCGCGCGGCGAATCGACGTGCGAAACGCCTTCTGGATCAGCTTCTCACAGGCGGCGGCCACGGCGCTCTCGCCGTGAACCCCGGTCGATCCCGTGCGCAGGAACCGCCGCGCCGCTATGTCCGTCTCGTTCGCTTCCATTGGAGTCTGGAGACAATGACGCGGGTTGCGGCGGTGTGCACGACAAGGCGGGCGGGCGGGCGCGGCGCCCGCCACTGGCATACCCCGAGGTCATCCGGATAGACCACTTCTGCGTCGGTCTCTATGACAAATCGGTCGGAGGTGCCGACGCACTGCGCGATGCACGACCACCCGGTCTCTTTCTGTTCAACCCGCAGCTCTACCGCGACCCCAGCCGCTTCGAAGTGCAGGCGGCGGTCGTTTTCGACCGCCGGTCCGCGCACGCCGACCGCCGCCGGCGCCGCCCAGGAATCGAATACCAGACGCGCGGCCACCTCGACCAGTCGGGCACCCGACGGCGCACCTTCCCGGGCGATTGACCTGGCCCGCCTCAGGAAGTCGGCCGGTGGTGCGGGAAGGGGAGGGCGGCCGATCAGGGAGTAGTACCGGGACAGCATCTCGTACGCCTCCCGGCACACGTCGCAGGCGGCCAAGTGAGAATCCGACGGGGGAGTGCCCGCGCGCGCAATTTCGATTAGCCGCTTCCGAGTCAGGTGCTTCTCTGGGCTCATGATCACTCCTTCTCCGCTAGAACAGAGGCGGTCTGGGTCATTTCCGTTCCTCCAGATATCCCAGACGGATGAGCACGGCGCGCACCTTATCCAGACAACGGCGCCGCTTGGCGCCCAGCGAGTTCGGGGCAATGTGGAAGGCGGCGGCGATTTGCTCGTACGACTGATCCTCCCCGGCGAAGAAGAACGCCCGCAAGAGATCGCGGCACAGCCGGTCGATCGACCGCAGGGCGAGCTCCAGCCGGGCCTGGAGCTCGAGGCGCCGGAGCTCTTCGTCCGGCAGCGGTCGCTCGTCGGCCCGTTCGGCCAGGCAGTCATCGGACTGCAGCCGCGCCTGTCTCTGCCGGTACCGCAGGGCCTCCCGTTTGGCGGTTGTCAGCAGCCACGAGGCGATGCGGGTCGGGTCCTCGAGACGGAAGCGGTTTTCGTAGAGAGCAATCCAGGAGTGTTGGAATACATCGGCGGCATCGGACTCGCTGATGCCCACCTGGCGGCACACGGCGTAGACGAGCGGCCCGTACCGGCTGACAAGCTCGTCCCAGGCCCGGGCTTTGCCCACGAGCACGCTTTCCCACAGCTGCTGATCGGACAGGTGCGACCGCTTCATGGTTCTCCCTGGGGGCGCAGTTCTGCCGTCAAAGTAACTCAAATGCCGGATAAGGCAAACGAAATCCGCCGGCTGTCGCCCGGCGGAACTTCTGCACGCCGCACTCAGCTCCGCTGTTCCTTGTGATGGCGGGTAACCTCACCCGGTCGATGAGCAGACGTTGCCGACATAACCGGCGTCACCGGTCATGAACCGGTCCGGATGGTCGAGACGCTGATCACACCGTGTGTCAGGAACAGGCTCACCTGCCTCCCGTGGCACTCTGGCAACCGACCCTCTCCGAGCACGCTTCCGCCAACCGAGGAGTGGCGCAATCGGATCTGGAACCTCACGCCGGAATATCCACAATAATAGATGCTCTCCTCCTAATCACAGGCGCCGTTGTAGCAGTACAACCGGCCGCCGAATTTGTAGCAGCCGCTCTCACCGGTCGTCTCGTAGCGTACCGTCTCTTGTTTTCCGTTGGCGTAAGTGATGGTGATCG
This sequence comes from Candidatus Zixiibacteriota bacterium, assembly GCA_017999435.1. Taxonomy (NCBI): domain Bacteria; kingdom Pseudomonadati; phylum Candidatus Zixiibacteriota; species Candidatus Zixiibacteriota bacterium. The sequence continues at coordinate 383,458 of JAGNLV010000003.1, read as the reverse complement.
TCCCGGTTTCGATCGTGCCGGTGATTGACCAGGTGCCGCTCGCGCGGCTTTGGCCCGCCTGCCCCCATTGCCCGGAACCATAGTAGCCCGACTCATAACTTTCGAAATAGCTGCCGTCGGGACAGAAAGCGATCTGACTTTCCGAACCGCCCCCGCCGCCCAATGTCGAGCCTCCGGTGTAGCTGTAGTACTTGCCGGAGAATTGTTTGGCGAGATCGGTGTCCCCCTCCGGCCGGCCGGGGGGAGTCCCCTCGCCTTACTTTTCGGCCGGCTTCGCGGCCTGCGCCGCGGCCCCTGCGGCATAGTTCATGGTCCCGTCATTGGCGCTCAAGTCGACATCGAGACGAATGTCTTTGTCGATCAGATAGACCTCCATGACTTTCTCGGCTACTTTGACGAGATAGTGCCCTGGCGGCAGTTTCTTGAAGGCGTACTTTCCGAAGAAGTTGCTGTTGGTATTAGCCAGCGCCGTGTTGCTGTCGGCATCGAGCAGCGTGACAGTCTTGTTGGGCGCCGCCACCGTCGATGACTCCCCCAGAAACCCGTGAATCTTATAAGTCTTTTCCGCCTTCTGGGAGGTCGAGTCGGCCAGGCCGGGAACAGCCATGGCGAAGACGGCGATAAGAATCGTTGATACAATTATTCGATTGTCCAATGATACTCCTCCTTTACAGTGGTGGTACTGCGGTGAGGTTCATGCATACCGGAAGATACTCATATCCCGGACCTCGTTTCAAACGATACTTTGAAGTCGGTCGAACCTCCCGCGGAGCTCGATGCTCACTCCCTGATGATAGCTCGCACGATAGTCTCGCCAAGAATTGCGGTGTCCCTCACATCGACAAGACTCCGGGCCACGCGGCAGGGCCTGCAACCGGGGCGCGACAAGCCCCCGACTCCCTAATCGGGCATAGACATTCCGTCGCCGACGCCGGGCGTCGGCGGGGACCGGGTGACTCTCCGATCGCCGGCCCTGACATTCTGAGTAAGACAACTCATGATGAGCTGTCGCAGTACTCTCGGATCGACTCCGCGCCCCGCTCTTGTCTTATCTGACACGAGGACACTACTCAGATACCTGGTGATGGCTGTAACGGACGGCGTGCCTAACGGCGGGGCAATCGAATCGCGCACGCGGCGGTGGCCCTCCGCGCAGGCGTTTTTCGGCCCTGCTGCCTTTGGCGATCTCCCCGCAGGCCACCGGCAGTGCTGTCGAGTGATTCACCCGTCTCGTATCTGTTCAATAATATGGACACTTTGGCGATCATCGTGAACCTGACATAGCCCATGAGAATATAACATAACTAGTGTGATTACAATTGGTTATGATATTTTTCGCCATTTTCTCCTTTTTCGTGAACCGATCCGCCAGCTTCGGAGTTACATAAGTCAGAACTTAGACAAATAATGAACAGAATACGCAAAAAGGAGTACTGGAATGAAATCATTCGACGTGATCGCTGTCGCCCTGATGGTAGTCGGGGGACTCAACTGGGGTCTGGTGGGCCTCCTGCATTTCGACCTGGTCGCCACACTGCTCGGCGACGCCACCCTCTTGAGCCGGCTGGTGTATATGGTGGTCGGTTTGGGGGCTCTCTATCAAGTGGTTCAGTGGAAGGCCATTCAGCGCCGGTGGGTGGCCTAGCCGGCCGCAACACCGACAGATGCGGACGAATACCGAAAACAAAAGAAAACGTTCATAGTATAGTAAGGAGCAAAAAGATGTTCACCCGGAAGTTTACACTGATGACGGCCCTTGTGGCTGCCCTGGCGATCGGCATGACTGGCTGCAGCAACGACGACGAGAATCCGATGAACAGCGGTTCTCCGAATCCCACCATGGACATCGTCGAGACGGCCGCGGCGGCCGGCAATTTCACGACTCTTCTGGCCGCGGCTGAAGCCGCTGATCTCGTCGATGCGCTCAAGGGTGCGGGACCGATCACGCTGTTTGCCCCCACAGACGATGCTTTTGCCAAGCTCCCGGCCGGTACGGTCGAAGCATTGCTGGCCGACAAGGATGCTTTGACGGCTATCCTGACCTACCACGTGGTGCCGGGTGCGGTCACCGCGGATCAGGTCGTGAGGCTGTCCAGCGCCGAGACTCTCAACGGCGCCAGCGTCACTATTACTCTCGGCGGCGACGGCACGGTCAGGATCGACAACGCGGTGGTCACGGCGACCGACATCAAGGCCACCAACGGCGTGATCCATGTGATCGATGCCGTCCTCATTCCCGGCGCCTCCTCCTCGGCGCGGATGAACCCGCTTGGGGCCAAGGCGTCGCTCTCGGTTCCGGCTGGATCGCCCAGGCGGTCCGGAGCGGCAAGCTGAACCGGTTCACCAAGTATCTGTCGCTCTACACGGTGTCCCGGCTGGCCGGTCTCAAGAACACCCTGATGTACAACGGTCCGTTCACCCTGTTTGGACCGGCGGAACAGACTTTTGCGGCTCTTCCGGCGGGAACGGTTGAGGCTCTGCTTCAGGATCCGGCGACGTTGAGCAACATCCTCCTGTACCACGTGACTTCCGGAGTGTTCAAGGCCGCCGACGTCGTCACGCTGACAGAGGCCGCGATGGCCAATGGCGGGACGGTCGAGATCGCGGTCGTGGACGGCAACGTGAAGGTCAACAGCGCCACCGTGCTGTTTGTGGATGTCGCCGCGAGGAACGGCGTCCTCCACATCATCGACGGGGTTCTGATTCCGTAGCGGACTGCGAACCGACAACCGGGCACAGGTACGGCGCGCCGGAGATCGGAAACGATCTTCGGCGCTCCATTTTCCCGGATCGCCGGGTGCTCCCCGGACGCCAGGGAGCTTTGTCGAACGGCAGGCCCGATGCGGCCGGCCGCGCGGCATACGGGTGAAGGTCGGCGGGCGGGGCGTTCGGCGCCGGGCCGGGGAGCAGGGAACCTCCGCGGCGCGGTGAGACGGCGTCCGCATCGAGAAAACCCGTTGCCACCGGACGGAGCGCGCTCTACCTTGCCGCCTGGAAGTATCCGGGCCATCCCGCAGCGCACGCCGCGGGGACCGCCGCCCGCCACGGATCACGTCAATCCTGAGAGGTGCCCCATGGTCGAAGAGAAGACGTTCACGGAAGAATTCAAGGTGACCGGTCAACAACTGGTGGAGACGGTCAAGAAGCTGATTCACGAGGGGAACGTCCGCCACGTGATTATCAAGAACGAGGAAGGCAAGTCGCTGATTGAGATTCCGGTCACGGTCGCGACCGTGGGGGCGCTCCTGCTCCCGGTGCTGGCCGCCCTGGGGGCGATCGCCGCACTGGTTGCCGACTGCACAATTGTGGTGGTCAAGACCGAAAAGTGAACCTCGCGTAGGTCTCCCTCGTCTGCCAAGGCGCGATGATTCAAACCCCGCCGGAGAGGGGCGTCCCTGCACTCCGGCGCCGACCGGGCCGTCCCAGGACGGGGAGAAATCAGAGGTTGGGCGGGCGGCAGGGGAGCCGCCGCGGCCGGAGTTTCCAGCCGCAGTCCGGGGGAAACTCAGCCGGGCCGGCGGCGCCTCGATCGACCTCGTAACCACGCCCCTGCGCGCGACAGCGCAGGCGGCTGACGGAGTATCCAGCCCGAGATGGACGTTCGCCGGCCGGGGCCCGGGCGACCGCTGCTCGACAGATTCCGGTGGACGGGAACGGTGGAACCACATTTATTGGGGCGGCGTTAAAGGGTGAGAAGTTCGGGCGGAAAACCATCAAACGTGCATACCGTTATGACCGGTCGCAAACGACGGCGCCACGACCTGATCGAAGTCCGTGAGTCCCGCATCCAGGGGCGCGGAGTGTTCGCCCTGCGCCGGATCCGGAAGGGTCAGCGCATTATCGAGTACGCCGGGGAACGAATAACCCCCGAGGAGGTCGACCGCCGCTACGACGACCTGGCGATGGACCGCCACCATACCTTCCTGTTCGAAGTCGACGAAAATACGATAATCGACGGCGCCGTCGGGGGAAGCGCGGCGAGTTATATCAACCACTCGTGCGATCCCAATTGCGAGGCGGTCGACGTGGACGGAAGGATATTCATTTATGCGGCCCGCAATATCCAGCCCGGGGTGGAGCTGACCTATGACTACCAGTACGATCTGGATGAGGCGCTTACTGAAGAACTCAAACGGCGGTATCCCTGCCATTGCCGGGCCCGACGGTGTCGCGGGACTATCCTCGTGGACAAGCGACGGCGGCGGGCGGGATAACCGAACCGGGGCGGGACGATGACGGAGGAACACAAGAAACCTTCGGCCGAGGAGATCCTGATTGAAGACTACCGGCCGAAATACCGCGAGCATTTTCGCGCATTGAACTACGAATGGCTCGAGCGCTATTTCTCGGTCGAGCCGTACGACCGTATCGTGCTCGCCGATCCCCAGCGGGAGGTAATCGGGCGGGGGGGGTGCGTGCTGTTCGCCCTGATCGGCGAGGACGTCGCGGGAACCTGCGCCCTCATCAAGCACACGGAGCGCAAGTTCGAGCTGGCCAAGATGGGGGTGTCGCCGAAATTCCAGGGCCGGGGGGTGGGCCGGCGGCTGTGCCGGGCGGCGATCGCCCGCGCCGCTCAACTGGGGGCCGAGACGCTGATCCTGGCGACCAGCCCGCGCCTGGAGGCGGCCAACCACCTCTATCGATCGCTCGGTTTCATGCCCGTGGATACGTCGGAGTTTGGACCGCTTCCCTACAGCCGGCATTCGATCGTGATGGCGCTCGACCTGACCGAGCCGGAGTGATTGTGGGGGGGGAAGAAAGCGGGGCCGCGGAAATGGCGCCCCGAAAGCAGAGGCAACCGTCGTGAAGACTCATAGGACCGTATTCATTGGTGTACTCCTGACCGCCGCACTGTCGGCCGGGTCCGTCTCGTGGGCGGCACAAGAGCCACCGACAGGGGATGCGAGCGGCTCGACGGCTGCAGCGAAATCGACGGATTCCACGGAGAAAGGCGATATGGCGAAAGCAACATTCGGTGCGGGTTGTTTCTGGGGCGTGGAGGCAGCCTTTCGGCAGCTCAAGGGGGTCAGAGCGACGGCCGTCGGATACGCCGGCGGGCATACCGTCTACCCGACCTACAAGCAGGTCTGCTCGGACACGACCGGGCACGCCGAGGTGGTTCAGGTCGAGTATGATCCGACCGAAGTAACATATGAGGACTTGCTGAGGGTGTTCTGGGACTGCCACGATCCGACTCAGGTGAACCGACAGGGTCCGGATATCGGCAGTCAGTACCGCTCAGTGATTTTCTACGAGACGCCGGAGCAGGAGACGGCGGCCCGCAAGTCCAGGGAGGAATTGGAGAAAAGCGGCCGGTTTGAGCGGCCTATTGCGACTTCCATTGAACCGATTTCATCGTTTTGGAAGGCTGAGGATTACCACCAGCAGTATCTGGAGAAGCGCGGGCTGTCGACATGCCGCATGAAGTGAAGCCGGGTGGGCGCGGTCGGCCCAAAGGATCGCCCGGCGGCTGCACCCAAGACATACGAGGGATTTGAGACAAGAAGACTCGGGATTCATCCGAGGACGCCGGCGGAATGCGCGCGACGGGTTGCCGCGCGACTGAGGTTATCGACGGCGGCAAGATTTCGGTTGCCCTTTTCCGGAAAGTGCGCATATTGTCAAGGAGTTCCCGATTCGGAAGACCCTCGGTACGGCAGCCCGTTCGGGAAAGACGCAGGACGATCGGCTGACATGACATACCGACACGGAATCGAGCTTCCGGTCCTGCTCAATGATCACTTGGATTACTTGCGAACGTGACAGATCGCTGATAGAGGAGTGCGCAATGAGAATGGTCGCTCGTCAAACGGTGGTGAGGGTTGCGGTTGCGGCGCTGGTCGGCATTCTGGCCTACGCCGGCATCGCGGGGGCCGCGGTGCGGAAACCGGCGAAGACCAGTGTGCCGGTGCCTCAGGTTGTCACGACGCCGAGTCAGAGCGCTCCGGTGCCGAGTGCGGCGGCGGAGCCGACCTTGCGGCAGGAGCCCGCGGAGGCTCAGGTCAACTGGCAGGTGATGGCAGGCGGGGGCGGCAGCGGCACGGCCGGAGCGCTGCAGTTCTCGGCCACGATCGGCCAGCCGATCGTAGGCTGGACCAGCGCCACCGGGGTTAATGTCCACGCCGGGTTCTGGCAGGATTTCAGTTCCGGTCAGTGCTGTGAGAACCGGGGGAATGTCGACCACAAATTCAGCGGTATGAATCCGGTCTCGGTGGCGGACATCACTTACCTGATCGCCTACGTCTTCCGCGGCGGACCGGTGCCGCCGTGCCCGGAGGAAGCGGATTTGACGGCCGACGGCGACATCACGGTGGTTGACATCACGTATCTGATTGCGTACGTCTTCCGCGGCGGACCGGCGCCGCCGGCCTGCTGAGCGGCGCAGGGCGGGCGGGTTCGACTGCGACAGGGTGGCCACGGTCGGGACAAAGCAGCCCGGCGGCGACCCATCGAGCGAGAGCGCGCTCTCGTTCCGACCTTATTTTCGCCGACAGATAGAAAAGGGTGGCGGCCCGGGCAGGCTTGTGTTATTTTTCACAAGCCCGCCGCCGGTATGCCCCGGGGCCGGGATTAAGTATGAACGTGCAGAAGAAGGTGTTGGCAGGTCTGTATGCGAATCGTGAAAGTTGAAGAAGTCATCAACTCCAGTTTTCTCAAACCCGGAAGCGTGATCTACTCAGCCGGCAACGCGGCCACGCCGCAGGTTATCCTCGGGCAGTTGGCCCGCGATCCGGCGATCCGGGATATCGATCTCTACTGCGTGCTTCCCCTGGGCGACCGGATCGCGGCGCTCTACACGGAGGAACGATGCCAGGGGTTGACGCACCGGGTGATTTTCAACAGCCGGCTGACCAAGGAGGCGGTCAATAACGGCTGGGCGAAGTATCATCCGATGCACCTGCGGGAGATTCCGCGCACCATGATGAACGTCGTGAAGCCGAACATCGTGCTCTGCTCGGTGGCGGGGCCGGACAACGGCGGCTACTACAGTCTGGGGACAACCGTGGAGGGGACGCTGGGGGCGATTCGGTCGGCTCAGCGCCAGGGCGGGCTGATCATCGCCGAGCGCAACCGCAAGTTGCCGTTTGTGGTGGGGACAACGCTGCCGGAAGCGGATATCGATTTCCTCGTCGATTCGGATTACGAGCTGCCGCGCAGCCCGTTCCGCGAGCCCGATGACCGGGCGCGGCGGATCGGCGAGATCATCGCCGCGCTCTATATTCACGACGGCTCCGGGACGGAACCGGGGTCGACGCTCCAGTACGGCATCGGCGAAGTGCCGGAGGCCGTGACCGACGCCGTGCTGCGCAAAGGCGTCCGGAACCTGGGGATCCACACGGAGCTGCTCGCGGGAGCGATGATCCGGCTGATCCAGTCGGGAGCGGTGAGCAACCGCTGGAAGCCGCGGATCAATTTCGCGGTGTCGTCGATCTTCCTCGCCGAGAGCCAGGCGCAGTATGACTGGCTCCACTACAACAGTTCGGTGCAGATCCGGCCGAGCGATTACACCAACAGCGTCTTCCAGATCGCCGAGCAGCCGCGGATGGTGTCGGTCAACAGCGCGATCGGCGTCGACCTCCACGGGAACATCTGGGCGGACTCGCTGGACGCGCGCAAGATTTACAGCGGGGTCGGCGGGCAGGCCGACTTTATCCGCGGGGCTCAGTACTCAGACGGAGGGGTGGCGATCATAGCGCTGAAGTCGACGACGCGGGCGGGCATCTCCAAGATCGTCGACCGCTCCCCTTCGGGGATCACCACGACGGCGATCCCGGCGGACCAGGTGGTGCTGGTCACCGAGTACGGGGCGTTCGATCCGCGCGGGCTGTCGCTCGGGGAGCGGGCGGTCGGGATCGCCCACCTGGCGGCGCCGGAGGAGCGGGACAAGCTGCTCAAGGTGATTCACGACAACCCGGCCTTTCACAAGCCCGATCTCACGCTGCACAAGGGCATTCCCGGGTTCACGCCGTACGAGCGGGCGGTGCGGTCGCTCTAGGCCGCCTGGGTAAGCGGCGGGCGGCGTCGTCCCCCGCGATGGGGCCAAGAAATACGGAGGCGGCCGTTCGGCCGCCTCCGCGCATTCCAAAACCGACCGGTCGTGCTCACTCGACTGATTCGAGTTCCACCCGCCGGTTGAGGGCTTTCCCTTCCTCGGTGGCGTTGTCGCCGACGAAGTACTTGGGATCCTCGCCGAAACCCTTCGCTGACATCCGATCCGCCGGTACCCCCTTGCTCTCGAGGTAGGCGGTGACCGCCTTGGCGCGGTTCTCCGACAGCCGCTGGTTGTGCCCGGTGCTGCCGGTGTTGTCGGTGAAGCCGCCCGCGCGGATCTTGATATCCGGGAACGAGAGCATCGTCTGCGCCACCCCGTCGAGAGTCCTCTTCGACGCCTCGTCGATCTCGAACGAGTTGGTGGGGAAGTTGATGTGGAGAGTGATCTTCTCTCCCTTCTTGATCAGCTTCGGACACCCCGTTTCATCGACCGGAATCGCCTCGGGCGTGCCCGGGCACTTGTCGAGGTAGTCGAACACGCCGTCCTTGTCGGAATCGAGCGGACAGCCCGCGGCGTCCACGGGAGCGCCCTCAGGGGTGTCGGGGCACTTGTCGTTCTCGTCGACCACCCCGTCGCCGTCGGCATCCAGCGGACAGCCGTCAGCGTCGACCTTGAAGCCGGCGGGAGTGTCGGCGCACTTGTCGAGGTAGTCCGCCACGCCGTCGCCGTCGGTGTCGCGCGGGCACCCCTTGTCGTCGACCGCCACGCCGGCGGGCGTGTCGGGGCACTGGTCGAGGTAGTCGGGCACGCCGTCCGCGTCGCCGTCGAGCGGACAGCCCGCCTTGTCGATCACCACGCCGAGCGGAGTGCCGGGGCAGAGATCCTTCGAGTCCTTCACCCCGTCGCCGTCGGTGTCGGGTTCGCCGCCGAACAGGCAGGCGAGTCCGACCGTGAGCTCCAGGTAGCTGCGGAACGGCCGGTCATCGTAGCTTCCCCAGGTGTCCTGACCGTAGAACCCGATCGGGAAGTCCTCGGAGACGACGACGACGTTGTGGGAGTACCTGGCCTGGAGGTCGACGGCGAACTGGTCGTTGAGCGGGACCATGAGGCCGGCGCCGATCTTGAGGTTGAGATCCGTCGAATTGTGCGACGAGTCCTCGTTGACGGTGGATGTGAGGGTCCAGTGGTCGATGCCGGCGCCGCCGAGGAGGTACGGCTGGAGCCGGGCCTCGGGGAGGAAGTACCAGTAGGCGTTGAGCCCGAAGGCCAGCGCGCTCAGCTTGGCCCGGGCGCGCTCGCTGGTGTGGAACTGGTTGCCCGCGTCGCTCTCGGTCGTCGAATCGTCGTGGGTATAGAAGTAGTTGCCGGTGAGTCCGAGCATGACGCGGTTGGAGACACCGTACTTCAGTTCGAGCCCGAAATTCCAGCCCAACAGGAACGGCTGGATGTTTCTCGGCCGCTGGCCGGGGTACTCATAGTACTGGAAGTTCTTCCCCTCGAACAGCGGGATGACGAACGGGAGCCTGACTCCTAGGCTGGTTTTGCCCGCGAGGTCGGCGGCTCGCCCGGGGGCGGCCGCGGCGAGCGCCAGCAGGAGGAAGATCCCCATTCGTGAGACTTTCTTCATCATGTGTTCCATCCTTTGTTTGGTGAGTGCTGCCTCGTGTGTGTGTGCGGCCCGGCCGGGCCGGCCGCTAGGTATGACTCCTGTCGATGAGACGGTAGCAGACGGCTCCGACCAGGGCGCCGGCGATCGGGGCTACCCAGAAGAGCCAGAGCTGTTGCACGGCCCAGCCGCCGACATAGAGGGCCACGCCCGTGCTGCGGGCGGGGTTGACCGAGGTGTTGGTGACAGGAATGCTGATCAGGTGAATCAGGGTGAGGGCCAGGCCGATCGCGATCGGAGCGAACCCCTGGGGGGCGCGTTTGTCGGTGGCGCCGAGGATGACGACGAGGAACATGGCGGTCATGACAACTTCGCTCACCAGCGCCGCCGGCAACGCATAGCCGCCCGGCGAGTGCTCCCCGTAGCCGTTGGCGGCGAACCCGGCCGCCACGTCGAAACCGGCTTTGCCGCTGGCGATGAGATAGAGGATGCCGCCGGCGAGGAGCCCGCCCAGGAGCTGGGCCACGATATACGGCAAGAGCTTGCCGGCGGGGAATCGTCCGCCGGCCCAAAGGCCGATCGAGACAGCCGGGTTGAGGTGGCAGCCCGAAATGTGGCCGATTGCGAACGCCATCGTCAGCACTGTCAGTCCGAAGGCCAGGGCGACGCCGAGAAGGCCGATACCCAGGCCGGGAAAGGCGGCCGCCAGCACGGCGCTACCGCATCCCCCGAGAACCAGCCAGAACGTTCCGATGAACTCCGCACCATACTGCTTCATGAGCCATCTCCTTTCAGAAGACACGGGGTTACGAGGGTCGCGCCGCTCGCGCCGGTTCGCCGCGCCGCAGCATCCCGACGAAGCTCAGAGGATCATTTGCATACACCGCCATACGCTGCTCCCGCTCGTCGTGGATCGGCCCATCATTCTTTCCCGGTTTCACGATAGGGGTTGGGGTAGGCCGACGCAAACATAAAATCAGCGCCCGGAATGCGGGGGCCGGCGGCGCCGGGGGCGGAAGATGATAGTCAACATGGACTCGCACGGCGGGTTACGCGCACCGCGGACAGTGCGCCCGGTCCCCGGAGGCGACCTCCGGCCGGGTGAAGGATCCATCTCCTGTCCCGGCGAGCGAATTAGACCTTGACAGGTGCTGTCAGAACCCGTTAATTAAAGCGGATACGCATGGCTGTTGCTTAAAGTGACATCGTCGAACGACGCCGTCGAGCAGAACTTCCACGCGCGGCTTGGCATCGTATCCGCTGAGGTCGGTCAGCAGGAATCGCTATATCGGCAAAACTGAATCGTACAGTCACGAATGTCAGTGGAGGAAGCATGAAGCATTCGCACTTGCTCCGTCTGGCGGGTTTCACTCTTTTGGTGGCGGTCTTGATCGGGCCGGCCGCCGCCGATTGGGTGCCGGCCGACGGGCACAAGATGCACTATCCCCAGCTTCCGGATGAGGCGGGATGGGATGTGAACGCCACACAGCCGCTCGTTCTGGCCGATGACTGGCAGTGCAGCGAGACGGGCTGGGTGAAGGACATCCACTTCTGGGGCTCATGGAAGCACGGGATCGAGGGGCAAATTGTATCGTTCGTCCTGAGCATCCACGCGGATATTCCGGCGAGCCAGAGTCCGACCGGGTACAGCATGCCGGGAGAGACCCTGTGGGAACGGGAGGTGACGCAGTGGGATGCCCAGCCGTTAGACCCGCCGTCGATGGAGGGATGGTACGATCCCTTGACCGGCGAGGTGCTCTACAACGACCACCAGGCCTACTTCCAGTACAACGTGTTTCTGCCCGAGGCGGACTGGTTCTGGCAGGAGGCGGGGACGATTTACTGGCTGAACGTGTCGGCCATCGTCGCCGATCCGACCGGCACGACCTGGGGGTGGAAGTCGACGCAGGATCACTGGAATGACGACGCCGTGTGGGCGACCTGGGGGAACCTGAACTGGATTGACATGTGGGAGCCGGCCATGCCGAAGATGAACCAGTTCTGGATCACGGTGGATCCGGCGGGGCAACTGGTGACCGGCGGCGGCGTCGGGGCCTACGGCCAGGGGTGGTACTACTACCCGCAGACCAACTGGTACAACATCTGGTTCTACGATGATCCGTTCGACTCGACGCGGAAGAAAGACATTCACATCGAGTTCACGGTCGGGAAGTATATGCCGGCGATGCCGAGCCTGGTGACGGTGGCGGTGAACTGGTCGACGCCGGCCTGGTCGGCGACGGGCGAGACCACCCCGCCGTTGCCGGGGGTGGACGAAGGGCAGTTCATTCAGCGGCAGATCGTCATCAGCCAGCCGGATCTGCAGGGCCACTACATCTTCGACCTGGTAGTACCGGACTACAACCCCGAGTGGGTCTCGGTGGATGTGCAGGGGTTCAATTTCCAGATGCTCGAGATGGAGCCGAACTTCATCATCCACACCTGCAAGGGATCGCTCGACCTGTCGTTTGTTATCACCGGCGGGGCGGCGTCGGCGGACACCTGCGACTACTACAAGCCGCGGCAGCTCGACTACGCGCCGGAGGGGATGCCGGACTTCGACATGAAGCAGGCGGGCTGGACCGATCAGCTCGGGAGGTGGTCGCATGACGGCCCGGCGGCGCTGGCCAACTGCCTGTGGTGGTTCGATTCGAAGTTCGAGCCCAACCCGGTGGATCCCCGGCCGTTCGGCATGGTGCCGCCCAACGACGGGTATCCCCTGGTGACGGCCTACCTTCCGACCGACGACCACGATCCGACCAACGTCCAGCCGTTCATCACCGACCTGGCGGCCAACTACGTGCAGACGAATGTCGGCGGGACCGGGACACAGCCCGGATACCTGCAGACCGGATTCAAGAACTATCTGGCCGTGCGCGGCCTCGCGGGTCAGTACCGGGACACCGCGGTGCTGGCGCCGACTTTCGAATATATCCAGCGGCAGGTTCTCGACTGCCAGGATGTCATTCTGCTGCTGAGTTTCTGGGAGGACCGCGGCGCCGCCGCCGCCAGCTATATAGGCAGCCACTATGTGACGGTGGCCGGGGTGTGCACCGATTTGGCCCAGCGGCAGATGTGTATTTCGGATCCGTGGCTGGATGCGCTCGAAGGCGAGCCGCCGGCGGGCAGCGCGCACATCGGGACCGTGCACAACGACGCCGACAATATCAGCGGGCCGCACAGCCAGATTCAGCACGACCCGTACCAATGTATGAGCGCGACCCCGCCCGGGTTCACGGGGCCGGTCGAGGTGGTGAACTACCCGGCCGATGCCATGACGCTGAACAATTTCTACGGCATGAACCTGAATATCGACCCGACGCCCTACGGCGGGGGCCAGGTGTATACGGTCATCACCGAGGCGCTCGTAATCTGTCCGCATACGGTGCAGCCGATCGACACCTGCGAGTACTACAAGCTCCCCTACGAGGACTATGCGCCCTATGGAATGCCGGACTTCGATCAGAAGCAGGACAACTGGCGGTATCCGCCGTCGGGAGCCTGGAGCCACTGCGGACCGGTCGCGCTGGCCAATTGCTTCTGGTGGTTCGACTCGAAATTCGAGCCGAGCCCGGTCGATCCGCGGCCGTTTGCGCCAAGCCCGATCTCGCCGCCGTGGAACGACAACTACCCGCTGGTGGGCATTTACCCGGTGGCGGGTGCATGGGACGACCACGACACGAACAACGTGAAGCCGTTCGTTGATTCGCTGGCGCTGTATGCGCAGACGAACGTCGGCAGCAGCGGGACCAGCGTGCTCAACCTGGCGACCGGGGCGCAGAACTGGTTGGCGAGTGTCGGGTTGGGTACGCGCTATACCATGGTGGTGATGCCGCTCGATCCCGCGGTGCCCTATGAATTCATCCGCGACCAGGTGCTCGAGAGCCAGGACGTGATCCTGCTCATCGGGTTCTGGCAGGAGATGCAGACGGGGTACTGCGAGCGCATCGGCGGGCACTATGTGACGGTGGCGGGGACGTGCCCGGATCCGCTTGACTCGGCGTTCTGCATTTCGGATCCGTACTTCGACAACAACGAGGGCGAACCGCCGGCCGGGTCGGCGCACAGCGCCGGCGCGCACAACGACGCGGCCAACGTCTCCGGTCCGCACGGGACGATCCACCACGACCGCTACGACGTCATGCCGGCGGCCTGTCAGCAGTTTGTCGGGGCGCCTCTGTTCACGATGGAGTTGGCGGGTTATCCGACGGCGACGGCCGACATCGCCCCGTTCTACGGGCAGAATCCGTTCGATCCCTCGCTGCCGCCGGTGCCGCCGCAGCCGGGGCTGCCCGTCCACGCGATCCTCGAGTGGGCGATCATTATTTGCCCGCAGCCGCCCTCCGGGGCCGACACCGTGAAGTGCGAGCCGCAGGGCGGGACCAACCCGAACCATCCCAACTCGTACTGGTACGACGTGAAGCCGGGGAATCCGACCGGGCTGTTCGACTTCCACGTGAAGGTCCTGGACACGATCCCGCGCTACTACCTGAACTGGCTCGAGCCGGCCGGGTGGCTGCACCAGCTCCACAAGGTCGGCGCCGACTGGTGGGTCTCGTGGTGGGATCCGACGGGCGGCAACCCGATCACGGCCACATTCCGGTTCGGCTTCGACAACTGGAATCCCTCCGCCTGGAACGACTGGGTGACAACGACGAGCGCTTCGAACAACCCGGCCGCGGGCGTGAGCGACAACTCCGGCAACCACGTGGGCGATCCGGACGGCTACGGGTACCGGGTCCATGTCCCGTACCAGTGCTGTGCGCTGCGGGGCGACGTGACGCACGACGGATCGTTGGCGGTCAGCGATCTGACTTACCTCACCGCCTACCTGTTCCGGGGCGGCCCGGCGCCGCTCTGTCCGCCGGAGGCCGATCTGGTGGTTGACGGCGCGATCAAGGTGAGCGATTTGACCTTCCTGGTCAGCTACCTCTTCCGGGGCGGTCCGGCGCCGACGCCGTGCCCGTAACGCCTTCGACCGACGAGCCACTACGGTCTGTTATTAAGAAGCGCCTGCTCCCTGACGGGAGCGGGCGCTTCGCTCAGGCGGGACGCGGACGGACATCCGCGCAGGGGCAAAAGAACACGGCCCTCCCGATCGGGAGGGCCGTCGTCTATCCGTCGCGCTCTGCTCAACGGCCTTACGGCTTCTGCACCCGGGCCGGCTTGACATAGACGCCCGGCGGCGCCTCCCGGTGCGTCCGGTTGTCGTCGTGGCAGGTGGAGCAGTCCGGCTTTTCGTCGTAGGCGAAATCAAGGTGGCACGCCTCGCAGTCGAAGTCGGCGTGGGTTGCATCGAGCTGCAGCCCGGTGATCGTGTGGCTGAAGGTCCCCGCTTTCCAGCCGGCGTGGCAGGCGATGCACTCGCGGCTGATGCGGCTGATGCGTTTCCCGGTCGGGTGGCAGGCGCGGCAGTTCAGGTCGCGGTGGTGGCCGCTGAGCGTGAAACCGGTAGCCTGGTGGCTGAAACCGGGGCGTTCGGAGGTGTCGTGGCAGCGCCGGCAGGGGTCGTCCCGGTGGCAGTCGTTGCAGATCCCGTGAACCTCCTCCTGCGATTTCGCGAAGCGCGCGGGCTGCTCCAGATCGTGGCAGTACGAGCAGTTTTCCTTTTTGTGGCAGTTGGCGCAGGCGAGGTCGAACAGATCAATATGCTCGTCGTGGTAGAACGTGACCACGGGGCCCTCGCTGTAAGGCGTCTGGTAGACGCGCTTCTCGGGCACGGTGATGATAGGGTGGGGGACGCCCATGATGTCGGTGGAGTCGACGCGGTCGGCGGGTACCCCCGCCAGGTCCGCGGGCAGGTGGCAAACGACGCACTTGGTGTCGTGGCTCCATTCGCGGTGACAGGAGAGGCACTGGCGGTGGTAAGCTCCCTTGAGGCTGGGCTGGCGGAGGTTGGCGGCGGTACTCTCCTCGCCGTGGCATTCCGCGCAGGGGGGGATGCGCCCGGGCGGGCTGAAGTGGTGGCAGGTGGCGCAGTCGTTCCCCATCTCCGCCATGGACGCATGGCGCTTGTGGTTGAACGTGACCGGGCGATACTGCGCGGCCAGCCGGTCCAGCAGCAGCGTCTCAGGGGCTTCGGACAACTGGTGCTTGGCCGTCATGTGAGTCATGGTGTGCGAGGGGCAGGGCTTCAGGCAGGAGCTGCCCGGGCGCGGCTCGGCGCAATCATGGCACTGGGTGCAGTCGAGGTTGGTGGCATCGGCAATGTTGTCGTGGATGTTCTGCGGCTTTCGCGCCTGACCGGCAGCCGGGTCGGCCGCAAGCCCGATCGCGAGCACGACCGCCGCACCGACGAAGCGCACGAGAGGTCTCATCACTTCGCTCCCTTCAGGTTGGGTCGGGCGCCCTCGGCGGCGCGCGCGTGCTCCGGCACGGCGTGGAGCGGAACGGAGATGACGGGGAAGGTGATGACGATCCAGCGGTAGACGAGCACGAGCGCGGAGATGAGGCCGACGGTGACCATGATTTCGAAAATCGACGGGAAGTACGTCCCCTGCGGGTAGAGCGGCTCGTAGCCGACGAGGAAGACGTTCAGGCGGTTGAGGACGACGCCGCCGACGACCAGCGAGGCCCCGAGGAAGAGCCAGCGGACCGAGGCCCGGCGCTTCTCGCCGGCGAGAATGGCGATCGGGGCGACCACGCCGAAGAGGATCTCGGCGAGCCAGAAGAACGATTCGTTGGAAAACGCCCAGACGTACGGCCAGGCGTCGCGCAGCGTGATGTCGCCGATCTTCAGGGCGAGGTACACGCCGAGGATGATCGGGGTATAGCGGGCGATCGACGACAGGACTTGCGTCTCGGGCGGGAGCTTGAACGAGCGGCTGGCGAGGATCGACTCGAAAATGACCATGGGGAACCCGACCGAGATGGCCGAGAGCAAAAACAGCAGCGGCGAAATCGGGGTGTACCACAGCGGGTGAAGCTTGGTCGGCGCGATTACCATGAGGGTGCCGAGCGACGACTGGTGGAGGCAGGAGAGGACGACCCCGGCGATGATGAAGAAGAAGATGAAGCGGGGGAGGTATTTCTCGGCCAGTTCAAGCCAGGATTCGGTGACCCGGTTGAGCACGCGGAACGGGCCCGGCAGGCGCACGCGCCCCTTGAAGCGTTCGACGACGATGGGGAGGAATTCGATGTAGAGGACGCTCAGGTAGATCATCACGCACATGCCGACCTCGAACAGAACCGAATTCCCCTGCCACATCTCGGGGAGCATGGGGTGCCAGACGTTGTAGTAGCGGCCGAGGTCGGCGAGCAGCCCGATGACGACGAAGGTGTAGCCGAGCATGGCGGTCAGCAGGGCCGGGCGGGTGATGACGTGGTACTCCTCGCGGTGGAAGATGTCGGCCAGGGCGGCGGTGGTGAAGCCGCCGGCGGCCAGCGCCACCCCGGAGGCGACGTCGATGGCGATCCAGATGCCCCAGGGATACTGGTCGTTGAGGTTGGTGGCCGCGCCGATGCCGGCGATCAGACGGTAGGCGTAGGCGGCCAGACCCGCGACCATCAGCCCGAAGAGGACTTTGGTGCCGGGGGTGAAGAACCGGGTCCGGATCGGGACGGGAAAGGCGGCGGTCATGACTTCACCTCCCGGTCGGCCTGGCTGCTCCGGCCATTGCGTAGCGAGTGCATGATGAGCCCGAGCAGGCCGTAGAGCGCGAGCGGCGGGACGAACGACTTGAAGATGCCGTGCTGGATCTTCTCGGTGCGCTCCGGGATCGGGTCATGGGACAGCCGGGGAAGCTCGGTGGAGGCGAAGTCGGTCGGCGACAGGTAGAGCCAGGAGGTGCCGCCGGCCTCGAACTCGCCGTAGACGTGGTTGACATAGCGGTCGGGATAGGCCTTGATCCGGGTACGGGCGAGGGCGATCAGCTCGTCGCGCCGGCCGTAGGTGAGGGCCTCGTTCGGGCAGATCTCCACGCAAGCCGGCAGCTTCCCCTCGGCCGTGATGCGCTCGTAGCAGAACGTGCACTTGCGAACCTGAGGATCGAGAGCCTTCTCATACTCGTAGGCAGGGATCTGGAAGGGGCAGGCCACCATGCAGTAGCGGCAGCCGATGCATTTCCAGGCGTCGTAAATGACCGGGCCTTCCGGCGTCTTCCGGAGAGCGCCGACTATGCAGGCCGAGACGCAGGCGGGACGATTGCAGTGCATGCACTGCACTTTCATCGTGTACGGTTCGGCCGGCCGGGCAGGATCGGAGAAGCGGTTGATGACGGTGAAGGCGCGGGCGTCGGGACGGCGGTGCTGTTCGAGCACCGTTTTATCTTCAAATGTCTCCGCGCTCCGCGAGGTCAGCCGGTTCGCCTCATTGCACGCGGCCTCGCACTTGCGGCAGCCGATGCAGGCGACCGTATCGACGAGCACGCCGCGGCTGTTGGAGAAATCGGCGGATTCGATCGTGTCGGCGGAGGCAGGTTGTCGGCCGAGGAGCAGGGCGGCCGAGCCGGTGGCGGCGACGCCGAGAAAGGCGCGTCTGTTCATGGACATGATGTCATCCTTCGGTTGTCGGCAGCCTCCAGGCCGCGGGACCGGTTATGTGAAATATTTCACATCGTCTTGGGCACGTTAACATTGTGGAGAAATACTACCATCATATCTCTCTTTTGTCAAGAAGTATCGGTAGGAATGCTGAAGAAAATAACAGGGAGAAAGATTCAATCAGCAGAGAGATTTATTAAGTATCTCACACATAATGAAATACGGCTACACGCCGGTGAAGATGCATCAGCTGCGCCTTCGGACTTAATCTACCTCGTCAACCTTTAATATCCTGTTGGAGGCTCCTCCCCCGCCGACGGACCCCACTTGTCGGGAATTCCGGGGTACTCAAGGAAAATCGGCCAAAACTCCAATTGCCCCGGTCGACGTCGTTGTCAAAGCGGGTCAGGCCCGGAGGCTGCGGCACAATGCGGCAGGCACGGTCCAGGGTCGGGAGCGAAGCGGCCGGCGGCCAGACCGCAGGGGGAAGGGCCGGGTCAACGGCAGGGAGAGGGCAGACCGTCAGGCTATCTCAGGAGGAGCATCTTCTTCGATGCCGACAGTGGCCCGGCGGTGAACCGGTAGACGTAGACACCGCTGGCGGCCGGTGCGCCGGAGGACGTCAGACCGTCCCACTCCGCCGTGTGGGCGCCGGCCGGCCGGTGGGCATCGACGAGCACCCGAACCACCCGCCCGAGGACGTCATAAACGACGAGCCGCACGTGCGAGGACTGGGGAAGGGTGTAGCCGATGGCGGTCGACGGATTGAACGGATTCGGCCAGTTCTGATCGAGGCGGAATGCGGCGGCGAGAGGGGGATCGGGATCGCTGCCCACGTCGGTGGCGGAGCAGCCGGTCGGGGCCGCGCCCATGTTGCCGCCGTCGGAGGCGGCCCCGACGCACGGGGATCCCGCCTCGAGCCGGTAGTCATCGGGAGTGAGGTAGCAGAACATCGGGTCGGCGATGAGGTTGTTCGGCATGGTGAAGAAGGACACCGCGCACCCGGGGAGATCCAGGCCCGAATCCGAAACGCAGCAGTAACTGAGGAAGGGGTCGCTCGTGCGGCCGGGCATCGGGTCGAAACAAACAACCGGTTTCCCGGCGTTGTCGGCCAGGATGCAGTCGGTCAGGATCGGAGCGGCGGCGGTGAGCGCCAGGCCCCCGTCGTTCTCGGCGAAAGTGCAGTGGGAGAGGTCGGCCGCGCCGTAGGCGATGAAAACAGCGGCGTCGCCGCGGTTGCGGCTGAAGGTGGTTCCCGAGGCCGCGAACGAGACGCTGTCGGCCGGCAGGGGCCGCAGGGCGGCGCCGTAGCGGGCCTCATTCTGCTGGAACACACAGTCGAGGAAAGTAAGGTCGCGGAAATCGGCGAGCGCGCCGCCGGTCTCGGCGCGGTTGAGATCAAACCGACAGCCGCTGATGACGCCCCCGCCCACGCCGTACAGCGCGCCCCCGCCGCGCTCGGCGAGGTTGTAGCGGAAGCGCGAGGTGCGGATATCGACCCGGCAGGAGTCGCAAGAGACGGCGCCGCCGTCGACGGCGCGGTTGCTTTCGAAAATGCAGTATTCGATGTCGAGGCGCCAGCGGTCGCCGACGAGCGCGCCGCCGCCGCCGGCCGCGACCCCGTTGCGGATCGTGAACCCGCGCAGCGCGAACGTGTTGTCGCGCCCCGCGCCGAGCCCGCCGCTCCCGAGATCGAACGCGCGGTGGTCGAGAAAGTCGGCTCCCGCGCAATCGATGATCGTGACCGCCGGGCCGTGGACCGATGCGATGACAATCGTGGTGCCGGGGACGACCAGATCGTAATTGCCGGGACCGGTCCAGACGCCGTCGGATACCAGCACCGTATCCTCGCCGTCGGCGGCGTCGATAGCGCCCTGGATGGTGTGGTAGTCGGCGGGGACGCGGAAAGTGGCGGCCTCGGATGCCGGGCCACCGCCCAGCACCATTCCGAAAATCAGCGCCGTTATAAGCCGGGCTCTCATAGCGAACCTTACTGCCTCACCTCTCGTCGGCGGATAACTCATCCTGCTGTCCGTAATATATGTCGGAATCGGAACATGCCAAGTTCTTCGTTTGTTCGCCGGCCCCGGCGCAGGATCTGTCAGGGGCCGGCAACTTACTGGACAACAAAGGAGACGGTGCTGGAGCGGCCGAAGTCGTCGACCACCATCAGGGTGTGCGGGCCCGGCTCAGGGTCATAAAAGACGTCGTCGCCCGGCGCGCTGGTGGCGAACAACTCGTGATCGAGGAACCAGTGGATACGGCGGCCGGTGTGGGCGATGGAGGCGCGGAACGGGATTTTCTGGTACTGCCTTGGGACGTGCGGCCGAAGTTCATACACCCGGTCGGACTCCGGAGAAGCGATGACCGGGTGGTCGGTCTGGATGAGGCCGGTGCACTGCGGGTTGTGATCGGGGATGGGCCGGGCGGCGCTGGTGGTCAAAAGCCAGCCGGTCACCCGCGCGGGCCATTCCTCGAAAGTCACGGTGTCGACCGCGCGGCCGACCGCGCAGGCGCGGCAGAGGGCGTGCCCCGTGGCGTGGTCCACGAGCACCCGGCGGTGCAGCGTGCACGTCCGCACCGGCGAGCGGTCACGGATGGCGAAATCGGTTACGGTCGCCGGACAGTCGGCCGATGCCGGCATCCCGGAGACGGCGCAGACCTCGCGCAGTTCGATCCCGGCCGGCCGGGCGAACCAGGTCGGTTCCCGGCCGCGCATGAGGGCGTCGAAAATCTCGAACATGAGCGGCGCGGCGGTCTCGGCCCCGACCAGGTAGGGCGACCCCGCGCCGGAGAAATTGCCGGTCCAGACGCCCACCGTGTAGCACGGGTTATAACCGATCGCCCAGGCGTCCTTCCGCCCGTACGACGTGCCGGTTTTCCAGGCGACAGCGGGGCGGTCGCGGGTGAATTCCCACGAGGCGGGGAAGTCGGGCCGCTGGAGGTCGGCGAGGACGGTCGTCGTGAGCCACGCCGCCTCGGGAGAGACCAGCGGTTTCCCGGCTGCGGCTGAATCGGCCGCAAGCAGGGAAGGCGGAAGCAGCCGCCCGCCCCGCGCGAACGACGAGTAGAGGGCGGCCAGGTCCAGCAGCGACACCTCGCAGGCGCCGAGAACGAGCGGCAGGCCGTACTCATAGTACTTCCGGTTCAAACCGAGGCCGCCGTCGTTGAGAAGGGCGTGGACGCGCCGGAGGCCCACCTGGTAGGCGAGGTTGACCGCCGGCACATTGAACGAATTGACGAGCGCGTTGCTCGCCGAGACCACGCCGTGATACTGCTCGTCATAGCTCTCGGGGGAGTAGCCGGCGTAGGCGACCGGGATGTCGTCGAGCAGAGACCGGGGCGTGATCAGGCCGTCGTCGAAGCCGAGCGCGTAGACGAACGGTTTGAGGGCGGAGCCGGGGGAGCGGCGGGCGACGGCGCCGTTGACCTGGCCGTGGTGGGCCCGGTCGGTGAAATCGGGCGAACCGACCAGGGCCAGGACGCTGCCGTCGGTGTTGTCGAGCACCACAATCGCGAGATTGTGGATGCCGCGGGGAGCGAGGAAACCGTGGAAGCGGGCGGCGAGCCGCTCGCACAGCAGCTGGGTGTCGAAATCGAGCGTGCTGCGCAGCACGGCCGAGTCCGGGCAGGCGGTGGCGAGCATCTGACAGAAGTGCGGGGCGACGAAAGGCCGCTCCTGCCGCCCGGGGGGGATTTCTTCGGTCAGCACCCGGGCAAGTTCGGCCGCGTCGATCACCCCCCGCGCGTGCAGCCGGCGGAGAATCAAATCCCGCCGCGCCCGGCACTGCTCGGGGTGGAGGTCGGGACGGTAGGTGTTGGGCGAGGCCGGAATGGCCGTCAGGATCGCCGCCTCCGACCAGGTGAGGCGGTCGGCCGGTTTGTCGAAGTAGAAGTGGGCCGCGGCGCCGACTCCCTCGATGTTGCCCCCGTACGGTACGAGATTGAAGTAGATCTCGAGGAGTTCGTCTTTGCAGTAGTGCTCCTCGAGCTGGACGGCGCGGAGCATCTCGATGACCTTCCCGCCAACCGTCCGCTCTTTCGGCTCCATCATGCGGGCGATCTGCATGGTGATGGTGGAGCCGCCGCGGACAACCCGCCCGGCGCGCAGGTTGTCCCACGCCGCCCCCAGCAGGGCGACCGGGTTGACCCCCGGGTGCCGGCGAAACCAGCGGTCCTCGACCGCCAAAACGCTCTCGATCAGGCGCGGCGAGAGGCCGTTGTACGGGACCGGCGCGCGCCAGAACGAATCGCGCGAGGTGAAGCTCGCCAGGAGAACACGGTCGCGGCTGTAAACGAACCGGGCGTGCGGCCGGGACAGGCGCTCGACCGGGAGGGGAAAGACGAACCGGTCGAGCGCGGCCAGCAGGGCGAGGGCGAGCGCGAGACTCGCCGCCGCCAGCTTCACCTTTCGGCGCGGCGCACGGAAGGGCATCGGGTCCTCCGCTACCTCCCGTCTCCGCCCGGGCGGCGCACGGTGAGCACGCCGCTGCCGGAGGCGCCTGCGATCACCGGGTTGTACATGCACTCGGCGGCGATGGGGGGAACCTGGAATTCGCCGGCGGCGACAGCGCGGAGCGAGTAATGATAGACAACCGCGGTCTTCGGGTTGAGGTCGACAAACAGCAGGACGCGGTCATCGCGAATGTCGGAGTTGCCGATGGCGGCGCTCTCGCGGGGGATCCAGGCGAGGCGCGGGGTCGTCTTCAGACGCGGGTTCTCGACGGCGAATCCGGCGGGGAGGAGATCGTTGATCGCGACGTGGGAGAGATTGTCCCGCTCGGCGATCGCTTCGATGCGGCAGATGACCTGGTCGCCGAGGCGGACGCTGTCGAGTTCGAGCGGGTTGCCGTCGGCATCGAGATACTCGCGGGCCACCCGGATCCCGCGGGCGAATTCTTCGACCGCGGGAGAAGTCGACACGCCGGAAAGCTGCCAGTAGTAGTAGCACGGACCGGCGCCGTCGATGCTGATCGTGACCTCGCGGCCGAGGAAATTCTCGCGCGTGAGGCTCAGGCCGGTTTCATCGAAGGTGTAGGCGGAGTCGCCGGCCAGGGCGACGCGGCCGGTGAAATCAGCGGCCGGGCGCGACCCGAGGTAGCGGCCGAGCGCCATGAGCGCAAAGGCGCTCTCTTGGGTCGTGTACCACCGTCCGACTCGGGCGCTCTCGGTCAGATCGCGGGCGAGCACAGCCGCCGAGGGGTTGTCCGGGTCGAGGCGCGCGAGGACATCGAGCATGACCGCGCTCGTCCGCGTGCCGGAGGCAAGGGTGCCCCCGGTTTCGGGGGGAAAAACGGCCGGCTGGATCTCGATCGGGTCGATGATGGCGAAGGCGGCGGTGCGGTCGCCGGCGAGGGCGAGCGCGCCGGCCAGGTGGAACTTCGCCTGCAGCGACAGCGGCGCGATCGGAATCTGGCGCAGTTCGTTGAGAATCTTGCGGTCGAGCTGGTCGGTGGAGGCGAGCGCGTAGGCCGCGTAGACGCGGATCTCGGCATCGGCGTCGGTCAGGTCGCGGCCGCGCGCCCACGCCAGGAGGCGCTTGCGCACCGCCTCGTAGAGATCGTCCTCGACCACGAACCCCGCCTGTCGGGCCTCCAGCAGGAAGTGTCCGGCGTACACGCTCGTCCAGGGCGAAGGCGGGCCGCCGCCGGGCCAGAAGCTGAACGTGCCGTCCGCCCGCATCATCGCCCCCAGCCGCCGAATCCCCTCCTGCACGAAGTAGTCGGGGGCGTTCCCGCCGAGCAGTTCGGGACTGACGAAACGCGCCAGAGACTCGAAATACAGGAGCGGGAACACCCGCGAGGTAGTCTGTTCAACGCACCCATACGGGTAGGAGAGGAGGTACTCGATCTGGCGGCGGAACTGAAGGGCGTTCAGCGACGACGTCTGGAGGGTGAACCGGGCGGTGCGCGGGATCACATCGGCCGGCGGTACGATGCGGGCGGCGGCGGTGTCGGTGACGACGCCCGCGCCATAGCGGGTGGAGAGCGGGCGGGCGGGACGGTTGGGCAACTGGAAGGCTGCCTCCGTCTGGTCGGCGCCGGCGGTTGCGCGGATGCGGACAGCGATGGGACCAGGCACGACGCCGGCCTTGAACGTGAAGGCCACCGAACCCTCGGCGCCGTCGGCCAGCGCGATCGTCCGGGCTTTGTCGCCGACCGCTTCGGCCGGACCGTCCAGTTCAAGCTCCACGGTCACCTCGCCCGAGTCGCCGGTGTGATTGAACACGGTGACGAGACCGGTGACCACGTCGTTCGGGCTGACGAAGCGCGGGAAGCTCTCCTGCACGATGAGGTTTTCGCGGACAGTGACTTCGCGCACGGCGGAGCCGAAACGGTTGCCCTGTGCGGCCACGGCCATGAGCACGAGCCGGCCGTTGAAGGCGGGGAGGCGGAAATCGATCGAGGCGCGGCCGGAAGCGTCGGTCGTCACCAGCCCCGACCAGAGTGCGACCGGTTGGACGCGGCCGGCGGCGAACGGGTTGAGGTGGCGGCGGCGGGCGGCCTCGAAGAAACGGTCGCCCCCGGGCGCCAGGTGGCTCTCCGCGGCCTGTATGTTGGGGTAGAGGAAGGAGTAGATGTCGTAAGGCCGCAGCGACGGGGCGCGCTGGCCGTAGAAGAATTCCAGCGGGTCGGGGGCGGCGAAACCGGTCAACTGGAGAATGCCGGCATCGACGACCGCGAGCGTGAGCTGAGTCGGGCCGGGGACGCCGACACGGACGCCGACGGTCATGGTGCGGTGGGGCTGCATGACCTCGGGGGCCTCGAGAGCGATGTTAAGATCGCGCTCGGATTTCTGCAGGAAGAGCGGGGCGATGCCGAAAGCGCGGGCCGGTGCCGAGCGGTCAACCTCGGCGGCCTTCTTCAACACCGTGGCCGTGACGTAGGCGTTCGGAAAATACCCGTCCTTGACCCGGAGGCGGACCTCGGCCGTGTTGTCCGGCATGGCCATGACAAACGACTCGTGCACCGTCTCCTTCTCCACCGTGACCAGGAGCGTGCCGCCGAAGGGGGCGCGGATCTGTACGACCGCGTCCTCGCCGGGCCGGTAGACCGTCTTGTCCAGACCGATCTCGATGCGCTCCGGTTCCTCCATCGACCACGGGGCGTACCCCCAGCCTGACGCGTAGAGGGAGACGTCAGCCGAATGGCCGCCCGACGGGTCGGCGATCACGAGGCGGAATTCGCCGTGGGTGTCGGGGGTGAAGGAGACGACAGCCCCGGAATCCGCCAGGGCGACCGTCTGCGTCTGAAGGAGCGTCTCATCGCGCTCAGACTTGTAGCGGTAGCGTCCCTGCGAATCGCGGGTGAGCACGGTGTTCCAGGTGACGCGGTACAGGCGGGCCTCGGCGGCCGCGAGCGGCACGGGCCGGCCCTCGGGGTTGAGGGCGATGACGCGCGCGGCGAACGGCTCGCCCGGCGTTGCGTACCCTTCAAGATCCAGCCGCACCCCCACGTAGCGCGGGTACGGGTTGATGATCACCTCGCGGTACCCACTGACGGCGCGGCCGCCCTGCTCGGAGACGAAGGCGCCGATGAGCGCCCGGAGAGCGGACGGGGGCGTGAGGTCGCGCGGCACGGTGTAGCTGTACGTGTGCCGGCCGTCGCCGTCCAGCGCCGCGTCGGGAAGATTGTCCGTGCGCGGCATGAATTTCCGCTGCGAGTCGGCGAAACTGTACTTGCTGTAACCCGAGGGGACGAAAGTGTGCGGCTCGATCTGCACGCGGCCGGCCACGGCGTGGTTGGCGGCGGGGGAGCCGAAGAGGAACTCGGCGGCGACGTTGATCGGGATGTTCTCGCCGACCGTGTAGGCCGCCCGGGCCGTTTCGACCGACACCTTGATCCGGTCGGGCACGAATTCCTCGACCTGGAAATCGGTGCGGCCGATCTCGAGGTCGTCGCCGATGCGTGCGATGGCGGTGTACTTGCCGGTGCGGGCGTATTCGGGGAGAGCCAGATCGGTGGCGGCGAACGCGCTGCGGCCGGTGGTGAGGCGGACAGTCTGAAAATCGCGGCCGGTCGGGTCTTTGATGTTCAGGAAATAGGGAAAGTCGGCGGGGACCGCGCCCCCGGGGGCGCGCACGAGGACCGCCACGTGCGTTGTCTCCCCCGGACGGTAAACGCCCCGGTCGGTGTAGACGAACGCCTCGTAACCCCGGGTGAGCAGGGGCCGGCCCTTGACCTCGAAGTCGGTCAGGTCAAGGCCGGTTTCGGCGAAGCGAAGATAGGAGAGGTCACCCTCGTATTCGACGGTGATGACGTACGGTTCAAACCCGGCCGTCTGCTCGACGATCTTCTCGAAAACCGCCGCGCCCCGGGAATCCGTCCGGCCCTGGAGCAGGAGCTGGTTGTTCCGGCTGTACAGGCGGACTTCGGCCCCCCGAACCGGCTCGACCGTCGAGAGGCGGTTGACCCAGACCACGAGGTAATCCTCCGAGAGGCGGGCGATGAGGCCGAGGTCGGTGAGCAGGGCGAGGCGGGAGTCGCGGACCCACCGCGAGGTCGGGCTGTACGCGCTGATCTTGTAGATGCCGCGCGCGGTGTCGCCGACGATGCCGGCGACGTCGACAGTCGTGGGGACCTTCTCGTTCTTCCGCTCCGGCACGGCGTGCCGAGCGGTGAAGAAGGTGCGGCCGACAGCGCGGATGTCGGCCGCGCCCCGCTCAAACGGATCGGCCTGACCCCCGGCCAGGGCATAGACGAGATTGTTCGCAAAGATGTGCTCGATCTCGACCGCGAGGGAATCAACGTTGATCGTCTCGATTTCCAGAAGTCCGGAATTCTCTCTCGGAAGGTAGATGCCCTCCGAGCGGAACAGCACGGTGGGGGGGATGTCCTGGATGGTGACGCGGCCGGAGAAGTCGTCGGCCAGAACGGCGCCCGCCTGCGACCGGAGGCCGGAGGCGACGCTGACGGTGTAGGTTTCGCCGGGCGTGAAAGCGCCGGTCAGGAGGATCTGGTTGAAGCGGGTCTCGGCGCGGAAGTCGACCGCGGGCTCGACCGCGACAAAATCCTCGACCCGGTCGGTCGCAATCATGGTTGAGAAGGAAAGGTAGACCAGCGGCCGGATCCCTTCCGTGTACGTCCCCACCTCGTGCACGACCAGGCGCTCCCGGGGCGGCACGACGAGGTCGCCCGTGTGGTCGCGCTCCAGGGGACGGCCGCAGTTCGGGCAGTCGACGCCGGCTCTGATCGTGACCAGGTAGACCTGCTCGGAGTCGGAGGCGGGCACGGGATCGGTGGCGAGCGAGATGATGTCGGCGGTGGCCGGACCGCCGGATTCGTCGCCCGCACCGCTCCGCCCGGCGGTCTGGGTATTGATGACATCAAGCAGGCTGAACGAGAGCCGGCCCGCCTCGGCGTTCTTCTTCCCTTCGATCGTCAGCCGTTCGGTGAGATCCTCAATGAAGATTGGGTAGTTGAAACGCAGGTCGACGTGAACGCGGACATGGCCGGGCCGATCCTCGGCCGGCATGGTGTAGGAGGAGACCCCCATGATGCTGAGGGGGTCGGTGCGGAACGAGAACGTGCGCTTCTCGGCGATCCGGCGGCCGTCGCGCCAGGCGAGGTCGGAGGCGACGGTCGCGGTGTACGCGGTGGCCGGGGCCAGGGGAGACTCCGGAAAGAATCGCAGCACCGCCGGTTCAATCCACCGGGCGGCGCCGGCCAGGGGCGGCTCGAAACTCACCGGCGGCGCGGCGACCGGCCGGTTCAGGCTGTCCGGGGAAACGAGGTCGGCGGAAAACGTGATTGTGACATTCGTGCGCCGATCGGTCGTCTCCTGGGGGCGGAAATCTTTGACCCGAACGTTCCGGTCATCGGTCTGCAACTGGGCCCACAGGGTCAGGGTGGTGGCAAGGGCGATGACGGCGACGAGCGACAACAGCACCAGCGGCACCCGGCCGCTCAGACGGTTCCACAGAGCGCGCATACAATCCTCCTCAATCAACTCCGGACCGGCCGGCGTCGGCCCGGGTCGAATTAATGTATTGCGCTCCTCTGTCGGGGACAAGTCTCGTTATTCGTTATACACGCGCCGGGGCGCCGCGCGCCGGCGCCGCCACCCTCACTCGGCCGTACCCGCCAGGTACTCCCGCAGAGCATCGAGAACCAGCCCCCAGGCGCGGTCAAAGTACGCATAGAGACTGTCCCAGTCTTCCCCCTCCCCCCAACCGAGGTGGGTGAGGGTGATGCGGGTTTGCGCCGCAGCCGGCGCGGCCGGGGTCACACCCGAGTCGGCGGCCGGCCGGTCGGGAGCCAGCGGTTCAAATTCGACGACCACCCAGGTGCGCTCGCCGTCGCGGCGGGACGGGAACGAGGGGGGAGCGTTCCACTCGAACGAGAGCATCCGTCCGGGAAGGAAGCTCAGGATCGCGCAGTCCTCGCTCCCGCGCTGGCCGACCGGGGAGGCCATCGAGAAATACAGCTCGAACGAGCCGCCGAGGCGCAGGTCGACGTTGGCTTTCTCGACCAGGAAGGCCTCCAGGCCGGCATTGGTCGTCCAGAGGGTCCAGGCCGAGTCGGCGGAGACGGGGACGACAATCTCTTTGCGCAGCGAGCGCGCGCTCGGACGGGAGACATAGCGCAGCGGCGAGCGGTGGTCGGCGAGGAGGGAGAGCGTCATCGGCTGCAGTTCGTAGGTGTGCACGCCGGCCGCGACCGAAGGCTCGCTGTCCATGAGGGCGCGCGCCTCGGCCTCGGACCCGGTGCGCAGGATGATCAGGCCGAAAGTGGGGTTGAAGACCGGCCCGGCCGCCACCACGATTCCTTTCCGCGTCAGGTCCTTGAGGTAGGCGAAATGGTTGGCCATGACCTGCTCCTCGCGCGGGGTCATGTCGTCGGGCCACCCGGCGCGGGTGCCCAACAGGCGGACGAAGTGATAGACGGGTTTCATATCGGGATTGTCTCCTTGAGCGGCAGGGGCGCCGGCGGACAGAATGAGAAGCAGGCTGACGACGCCGGCCGCGACGGCGCGGCGCCTGGGGTGAGGATCACAGCGGCACAGCATAGACTAAAGAATCCTCCTGTCGGTTGTTGCGGACCGCAAACGGCAGCGACAACATAGGCGTTGGCGACGGTCGGCGCAAGCGCGAGAGGGGCGCGGGCCACGCGGGAAAAGCACTTGACAGACTACCAGATCCACGCTATGTTGAATTAGAAATCAGCCGAATCACGGATCATTTTCCGCCGTCCGGATCGGCGACCGCCGCTTCTCCTGCCCGCGATCGAGGGGGCGCGCCTCGGCATATCGATCGACGGTTTCCCGGCCGGGCGTCCACCGAGAAGGATCACAATGAGAACATTCATTAGATCTTGGGAGTCCTTGTCACCGCTAAGCGTTTGCGGGAGGTATGGTATGCGGACACGATTTTTCGGATGCGTGCTTCTGGGATGTCTGCTCCTGGGCGGGGCCGCCCTGGCCCAGGAGGATCCGGGTATTCCGGATACGATGAAGCTGGTGGCGACGGTGTGCCCGGAAGCGGCGACCGGGCAGCTGAAAGTGGTGGTCGAACTGTGGGGGTGGACGGATCATCTGGTGATGGGCAACGGGGCGGGGTTCACCTGGGATCATCCCAGCCTCGTGATGGACAGCGCGAAGCCGTCGGCCGCTTTGGACGATGCCTACGACGTCGGGCCGTTCTTCTACGAAAACGACAATCTCGCGCTGACCAACGCCAATCGCCGCTTCCTGACCAGCGGGGCCGTGATGTTCTCGTCCGGCCTGCCGGGCAGCACCCAGTGGCGGCACTGGGCGACCTACTACTTCACCCTGACCGGGTGGTCGCCGAGCGACGTGATCACGCTCGACACGCTGTCGTTCAGCCCCGGGTCGGCGTGGGACATGACGGCGGTCAACGACGTCGGCCAGGATGTCTACTTTGAGCCGCGCTGGAAAGGCGCGCTCCACATCGGCGACAACTGCGAGTACTGCGTCGACGTGGACAACGACGGATTCGGCGATCCGACCGTACCCGGCCAAACCTGCCTGCCGGACAACTGCCCCACCGTCAGTAATCCGACGCAGGCGGATGCGGACGGCGACGGTCTCGGCGATGCCTGCGACAACTGCCCGACGATGGCCAACCAGAACCAGGCGGACGGGGACGGCGACGGCAAAGGGGACGTGTGCGATAACTGCCCGGCGATCGCCAATCCGGACCAGCTTGACAGCGACGGCGACGGGAAAGGGAACGTCTGCGACAACTGCCCGACGGTCGCCAATCCCACGCAGGCGGACGGGGACGGGGACGGTTTCGGCGACGCCTGCGACAACTGCCCGTCGCTGGCCAATCCGGACCAGGCGGATGCCGACGGGGACGGCGACGGCGATGTGTGTGACAACTGCCTGTTGGTGGCCAACCCGACGCAGGCGGATGCGGACGGCGACGGTCTCGGCGATGCCTGCGACAACTGCCCGGCCGTCAACAACCCCGGACAGGAGGACGGTGACGGGGACGGGGACGGCGATGCGTGCGACAACTGTCTGGAAATCGCCAACCCGGACCAGGCGGACAGCGACCTGGACGGCCGGGGGAACGCCTGTGACAACTGCCCGACGGTGGCCAACGCCGACCAGGCGGACGGTGACGGCGACGGACGGGGCGACGTCTGCGATAACTGCCCTACGATCGCCAACGCCGACCAGATGGACAGCGACGGCGACGGTCTCGGCGATGCCTGCGACGTGTGTCCCAACGATCCCGACAACGACGTTGACGGGGACAACGTCTGCGGCGATGTCGACAACTGCCCGGCGGTGGCCAACGCCGACCAGGCGGACGGCGACGGAGACTCGATCGGCGACGTCTGCGACAACTGCCCGACCGACAGCAATACCGACCAGGCCGACGGCGATGCCGACGCGATCGGCGACGTCTGCGACAACTGCCCGGCTGAGGCGAACGTCGACCAGGCGGACGGCGACGAGGATACGGTCGGCGACGCCTGCGACAACTGCCCGGCGGTGGTCAATGGCGACCAGGCCGACGGCGATGCCGACGCGATCGGCGACGTGTGCGACAACTGCCCGGCGGAAGCCAACACCGACCAGGCGGATCTCGACGACGACGGGCTCGGCGATGCGTGCGACAACTGCCCGGCGATCGCGAACGCCGACCAGGCGGATGGTGACGGCGACAATGTCGGCGACGTGTGCGACAACTGCCCGGCGGAAGCCAACACCAACCAGGCGGATCTCGACGACGACGGGCTCGGCGATGCCTGCGACAACTGCCCGGCGGTCGCGAACGCCGACCAGGCGGACGGCGACTCGGACGGCGTCGGGGACGCCTGCGACAACTGCCCCGCAATCGCCAACGCCGACCAGCTTGACAGCGACGGCGACGGGATCGGCGACGCCTGCGACGAGTGCCCGTTCGACGCCGAGAACGACATCGACGGCGACAATGTCTGCGGCGATGTGGACAACTGCCCGGCGGTCGCGAACGCTGACCAGGCGGATGCGGACGGCGACAATGTCGGCGACGTGTGCGATAACTGCCCGGCCGCGGCCAACCCGGACCAGGACAACGCGGACGGCGATCTCTACGGCGACGCCTGCGACAACTGCGCGGCGGAGCCGAACGACGATCAGGCGGATGCGGACGGCGACAATGTCGGCGACGTGTGCGACAACTGCCCGGCGACGGCCAATGTCGACCAGACGGACGGCGACGGCGACGGGGTCGGCGACGCGTGCGACAACTGCCCCGAGAAATACAACCCCGACCAGGCCGACACCGACCAGGACGGGATCGGGGATGTCTGCGACGGCTGCTGCGTCGGGATGCGGGGAGATGTGAACGGCGACGGCGAACCGGTGGCCAATATCTCCGACGTTACCTACCTGGTCAACTACCTGTTCCGTCACGGTCCGGAGCCGCCGTGTCTCGCGGAGGCCAACATCAACGGCGACGGACTTGAGAAGGTGGATGTGGCCGATCTGACCCATCTGATCGCGTACCTCTACCGGATGGGTCCGGCGCCGGCCAACTGCCCGTGGTGAGACGGCCGGCTGTTGTGGAATTCGGGAAGCACCCCCGCCCGCGCGGGGGTGTTTCTTTGTGGAACGGCCGGGCCTCCGGAAATCGGAGGTTGCCAGGGGCCGCGATATTGCCTACCATGTGCCGCAAAAATCGAGAAATTGACCGAGACCGTCCCCAATTGACGGGACGGGCGAGGAAAGGACCAAGCATGGGTGTACGAGCGGGAGTCGCCGCGGCGCTGGCCGCGCTGGTGATCGGGTGTTCATCGGGAGACAAGCAGGCCGGGACCGCGGGCGGGCCAAGCGGGATGGCGGACCGGATCGCCCGGGTGGATCCGGCGCAGTTCGACCTGACCGGCCGGCCGGTCGCGCTCGCGGGAATGACGTTTCAGCCGCCCGCCGCCTGGGTCGACCTGGGACCGTCGGGCATGCGCCAGGCAAGCTACTACCTCCGCCCGGTCAGCGGAGATGCCGATTCGGCGACGGTCACCGTGTTCTACTTCGGGCCGGGCGGAGGGGGATCGGTGGCGGCCAATATCGACCGGTGGATCGGCCAGATGGCGACCGGGGAGAAGGACAATCCCTCGGAACGCGCCGAGCGCTCATCGTTGCAGGCGGACAGCCTCCCGGTCCACGTGATCTCGGTCGGAGGGACCTACAGCGGGGCCATGGGCGGGCCGATGGGCGGCGGCGGCGAAGCCCACGCCGACTACCGGATGGTGGCCGCCGTGATCGAGGCCCCCGAAGGAAATGTCTTCTTCAAACTGACCGGACCGGAAAAGACGGCGGTGGAAATGCAGAGTGGATTTTTCGCCATGCTCAAATCGGTGAAAAGGGCCGGCTGAGACGATCGGTCGGGCGGGAACCCGGGTGAAAACATGCGGCCGCCCCGAGCGGCCGGCGATCGTGTTCCCGGAGCGGGCGGACGTGAGGTAAGTGGAACCGGCCCAGGCGGCGATGCGGACAACGCCCGCCGGCAGAGCGCCGATTCACGAGGGGCGCCGCCAAAGATGGATCTCCATCTCGGCCCACCTGACAGGGCCCCCCGAGCACGGTGAGCGCCCGAGAAGTCGCGACTCGAAAAGGAGTTATCATCCAGGTTGCATCGGCGGCCGGTCCGACCGGCGGTGCGCCGGTCCCCTACTTTTCCCTTGTAAGTCGTTGATCGGTTGTATATTCTTGACCGTCGAGGCGAAACAGCGCTTCACCTGAATCGTACAGCAGAAAGAGATATCGGTGCAGGACAACGACGCCCAGGTTATCGAGCAGGCCCTCGCAGGCAACCAGCAGGCGTACCGTATCCTCACCGAGCGGCACCGGCCCTCGGTCTTTCATATCGTCTACAAGATTGTCCGGGACCGGGAAACCGCCAACGACCTGGTTCAGGAAACGTTTATGAAGGCTTTTTCCTCGCTGGCCTCGTACCGGTCGGAGTACCGGTTCTCGACCTGGCTGTACAAAATTGCGGCCAACTGCGCGATCGACCACCTGCGCAAAAGGCGCATTCAGGTCCTGTCGCTGGAGGGGCAGATGGACCGCGATTCCAGCGGGCGGACGATTGAAGTCCCCGACTACTCCTACCACCCGGAACACGACCTCGTGCGCAAAGAGCAGCGCTTCAATATCGAAGAAGCGATCGACTCGCTGCCGAAGAAGTACCGGGAGGTGATCGTCTACCGGCACAAGGAAGATAAATCCTATGAGGAAATAGCCGATCTACTAGGCATACCGATCGGAACCGTCAAGGCCCGGATTTTCCGGGCCCGGGAGCTTCTGAAAAAGAAGCTCAAGTCGATCTGAACCCGGAAAGGTAAAGGGTGCGCAAGATGCCTCGGCTTTCCCGCACAGTTGCCCGCCTTCTGATTCTCCTGGCGGCCACCGCGCCGCCGGCAGCGGGGGAAGAATTCACGTTCGATTACCAGAAAATCGTCGAGGCCCCCGAGCCGGTCCGTCTCGATCTCCGGCTCGTGCGGGGATCGGTCGAGATCACGGGCGCTGAGGACAACCGGGTCGTCATCGAGGCGGTCAAGCGGGTTCGGGCGGGCAGCCGCGACGAGGCCGAGGAACTGGCCGACCACATCGAAATCAAGACCCGCCTTAATGGGACGGCGGTGGAAGTACAGACGAATTACCTGGGCATCACGAGCCGCGGGCGTTCGTTCTGGCAGAAAGTGTTCGGGAAGGGAGAGGATGCGCCCGGAGAGGTGGCCTACAAAGTCTCGGTGCCGGTCCGCAGCGACGTGACCGTCCAGGGACTCGCGGCCACGATCACCCTCGCCTCGATCGAGGGCGCAGTCAGGGTGGAAAACGAGTCCGGCGCGACGCGGGCCGAATATATCTTCGGCCCGGTGACCGTCAGCCAGCCCCAGGGAGATATCGACCTCCTGTGGATCGAGGGGGACATTCGCGTGAAGGCGACGACCGGGACGGTGACGGTAAACCAGGTGCGGGGGGCGCTCGATATCGCCACCCACACGGGAGAGGTGCATGTCCGGACGGAGCTGGACAGCCCGAGGGACTTCTTTGTCGCGACCACCAGCGGCAAGATTACGTTTGCGATTCCGCCGGCGGCCTCCGGCCGCTTCCTCGTAGAGACGGCGAGCGGAGGAATACAGAGCCAAGTGCCGCTCGTGATCGAGTCAGTGACGCGGCAGCAGTTGATCGGGAGTTTCGGCCGCGGCGGGCCGAGGATCAACCTGACGACGTCATCGGGCGACGTCACGGTGGCCCAGTACTGATCGTTCGCGGCGTTGGAACATAGGACGTGGCCATGCGCACCGCAGTGCGAAAGTTCGGTTTGTCCCTTCTTCTCGCGGGCCTCCTCGCGGGCCCCCGCCAGTTCCCGGCCGTCCTGGCCCAGGAGGCGCCGGATGAGCGTGCGGCGGAATCGTCGCTCGCCGCCGATTTGCCTGCCGACGTGGCCGGTCCGGCCACCGCCCCCCCCGGCATCGTTTTTTTCGAAATCCGTCTCTCCGAAGATCGCGCCGTGGCCACCGACACCTCGGGTCGCGAATGGGTGTACGACTTCAACGCCGATGTCTGGGTGGAAGGGACGCCGGGGCAGGAGGGGGGAAGGCTCACCGACCGGCTGCAGCCGCGCACCACCCTGCCGATCGATCTCCGCGCCATCCGCCTGGTGGCGGTGAAGCCGTTCGAGCGCTCGGTGACGATCGGGTATGATGAGTATGTCGACGGCGACATCATCGCCACCGGCCGGGTTACGGTCAAGGGGTGGGTGAAGGGGGATGTCCGGTCGATTGACAAACGGGTACTGGTGACCGAGACCGGACAGGTGGACGGCAGCGTCGAGGCGCCCAGCGTGATCATTCGGCCGGGCGGAGTGGTGAGCGGGACGGTGCGGGAGACGGGCGGCCCGCTCGACGTGGAGAGCCTGACCCGGGCCGTCTCGGTCGATGCCCTCGTTTTGGCGACCGCCCTGGCCTGCGGGCTGCTCTTTTTCGGCTTTCTCGTTCTGGCGGTGGCTCCGCGGCAGGCGGGACGGATCGACGCCTGCATCACCGGCCACCGCGTCCGCACCTGCGCCCTGGGGTTCCTGTTTTCCCTCCTGCTCCCCGTCATCATCGCGCTCTTCATCATCACCCTCGTGGGTATCCTCGTCGTGCCGTTCGTGCCGCTGGTGTATGCGGGCGCGATCGGAATGGGGTTTGTGTCGTTCGGCGGGACTATCGGCGGGTGGGTGCTGAGGCGGCTCACCGGGGCCCGCCAGGGGACGCAGTTGCGCACCGCGCTGGGAACGCTTCTGCTGGCGCTGCTCTGGCTCCTCGTCATTGTCCTGCTCGGCGGGGGTAACGCCTTCCTGCTCGGGCTCGGCTACGCCCTCCTGGCGGCCGCCATTCCGGTCACAAGCTTCCCGGTGTTCGCCGGGATTGGGGGGGCGATCCTGACTCGGTTCGGTTTCCGCGACTATGTGAGCTGGAAGGAGCGCAAGCCGGCCGACACCGGGCCGCCGGCGCCGGCGCCGCCGCCGCTGCACGAACCGCCGCCGATCATCACCCCTTGGCCGCCGGCGCCCGAGCCCCCCGAACGCCGCGAACCTCCGCAGGAGTGAGCGGGGCAACATTCGCTGCCCCCGTCCGTACCATCCCTCAGCAGGTGTCGTGATTGATCGGTCTTGGACCGGAAGGGAGATTATGCGCGGCGTTTTCAGATTCTGGCTCCTAGCGGCCCTCGCGGCGTTGCCGGCGGCGGCCCTCCAGGCGCGGGAGCGGAAAAATACCCCGGTGGCGGCGGAAGGGGCGGAACGGATCAACGTGCAAATTGACTTCGCGGCCGGCAAGCTCCGGATCGATCCGGGGGAGATCGCCGAGGCGGCCGTGTTCGACTTCGCCTACGACGAGGACAAGGTCGACTGCGCCGTCGACTATGAAGTGCGCGGCGGCGTCGGAATGCTTCAGGCCGAGAGCGAGCGGCTCTCGGGGAGCGGGGGCGACACGGGCGACAATGAATGGGAGGTCGTGTTCTCGCGCGCCTATCCGATGAACCTGAGCCTCGACATCGGGGCCTGCGATGCCGAGATCGAGCTGGGCGGGCTGCGGCTGGAGGAAGTCGCTGTCGAATTCGGCGCCGCCTCGGCCGAAATCGGGTTCCGAGAACCCAACCCGGCCCGCATGAGAGAACTGCGGTTCGAGGCCGGCGCGAGCTCGGTGACGGCGACCGACCTGGGCAACGCCAATTTCGAATCCTGTGAGTTCGAGGGCGGTGTCGGCTCCTTCGATCTCGACTTCCGCGGAGAGTACCACGGGGAGTCGGAGATCCGGGTGAAGGTGGGGCTGGGCTCGGCCGAGATCACTCTGCCCGTGGACATCCCCTGCCGCATCGAAGGACCGGGGGGCGGCCTGCTGTCGTCGGTCGAGATTCACGGCGGCGGCCTGCGGGAGATTGCCGACGACGTCTGGGAGTCGGACGACTACGCCGGAGCTTCGACCCGTCTCCGACTGATTCTCGAGCTCGGGCTCGGCGCGGTGGATGTGCGCTTCCGCTGACGCGGGCGAACGGAGGACGGCATGCGCGGCCGGGCGGTTTGAGCCGCCCGGCCGTTTCTTGTTGCGCCGGGGGCGTTAAAACTTGCCGGGGGCGGGCGCGGGTTCTATACTCTCCGCGGACCGGAGCGACCGGCCGAGCGGAGCCGCCGATGCCGATGAGCAGGCGGCGGCCGCGCGGCCGGGGACCCTTGGGGCTCACCGAACATTCCGCGCACAGGCGTGTTATAAGGGCACGAGAAAAAACGATGCAAGGAGCCAGGATGCACCTCAGGCAAGTCGGGGTTGTGCTGCTGTTCTTATTCATGTGTGCGGCCGTGACACGGGCGGCGGCGCCAACCGATCTTCAGGAACGCATCTACTATGCCCGCGACCGGGTGCTCCCGGCGCTCGTGCATATCCAGCCGGTCATCAGGAACTACGACACCGGAGAACTCGAG
Organism: Candidatus Zixiibacteriota bacterium; assembly: GCA_017999435.1. NCBI lineage: Bacteria > Pseudomonadati > Candidatus Zixiibacteriota > Candidatus Zixiibacteriota bacterium. The sequence goes on along the minus strand of JAGNLV010000003.1, from coordinate 345,955 downwards.
AAGCAGGCCGTCATCGGCTCCGGGGTGATTTTTCACAAAGACGGCTACGTCGTGACCAACTACCACGTGGCCGGGAAAGCCGTGCGGATTATCTGCACCCTGTACGACAAGGAGCAGGTACCGGCGGAGTTTGTCGGGGGGGATCCAATGACCGATCTGTCGGTGATCAAGCTGGACCTCTCAAAGTATGACAAGCCGCTGCAGCCGGCGGAGTTCGGCGACTCCGATTCGATCCATGTCGGCCAGTACGTGCTCGCCATGGGCTCGCCCCTGTCCCTCTCCCGCTCGGTCAGCGCCGGCGTCATCTCCACCCGCGACCGGTATTTCGACGATGACGTGCGGCTGCCTACCGGCGAGCAGACCGGAAAGTACAATCTCTGGATTCAGACGGATGCGGCGATCAACCCGGGGAATTCCGGCGGCCCGCTGGTCGATCTGGACGGTCGGGTGGTCGGAATCAACTCGCGCGCCACCCTGTTCGCCAACAACATCGGGTTCGCCATCCCGGTCAACGTAGTCAAGGAAGTGACGGCGGCGATTCTCGATCACGGAGCGGTCGAACGAAGCTGGATCGGGGTCCACGCCCAGGCGCTCCAGGAGCTGGCCGATTTCTTCGGCGCCGACAGCGGCGAAGGCGTGCTCATATCCTCGATCGACCCCGGGTCGCCGGCGGAGGCACGCTTCCTGAAAGCCGGCGATATCATCACGGCGGTCGACGGGCGCCCGGTGTCGGCCCGGTTCGTCGAGGAACTGCCCGCATTCTACAACCGGATCTCCCGCATCCCCCCGGGGAGTGAGGTGACGCTCTCGGTGAAACGGGACGGCGCGACCATGCCGGTGCGCCTGCGGACCAAACGCCTCGGCGACCTGCAGGGGGAAGATTTCGAGGCCAAAGGATGGGGGTTTACGGTGAAAGCGATCACCCGGCAGATGCAGATTGACGCGACCCTTCCCGACACCCTCGGGGTCATCGTGGTCGGGGTGAAGCGCACCGGCCCGGCGGGGGAAGGGGGCCTGCGGGCGGGCGATGTGATTCAGAAAGTCAACGACGCTGCGGTGGGCTCCCTCGAGGAGTTCGCCGCGCGCTATCGGGAACTGTCGGCGCTGGACACGGAGAGGATCCTGCTGACGGTGAGCCGGACGGGATCGACGCGGTTTGTGCTCTTGAAGGCGGACAAGAACCAGGAGGTTACCCCCCATGAGTAAGCGCGGCCACGGGCGGATGGTACCGAGGCTTGCTCCGGCGGCGGTGTGGGCGGCCCTGTGGCTGCTGGCGCCGGCCGCTGCATTCGCTCAGCATTTCGATTTCCGCACCCTCGAAGAGAAGGTGCGCGCGTTCACGGTCGTCATCGACATGGATGTCGAGATCTCATTCGGGGTCCACTCCACCGAGCAGACCGACCGGTATCTCGGCACGATTGTCAACGACAGCGGGCTGGTTATTTTCGACGGTTCGGGGGTGGGGACCGAAACCGCTATCCCCTCATTCTCCGGATTCGCCGTCAAAACCCGGCCGGTCCGCATTACGGTCACCAGCATGGACGGAAAGACCTACGCGGGCGAATACCTCGGCTATGACCGCTACACCAACTTCGCTTTCCTCCAGATCGACGGCAAAGGGGACACCTTTACGCCCGTGGCGTTCCGGGGCGGCCAGGAGTTCCAGGTCGGGCAGTGGGTCGGCCTGTTCTGGCTGCTCCCGGAGTTCGTGAGTCCCCCGCTGGCGGCGGATGTGGGCATGGTTGCGGCGCGAGTGACTTCGCCGGAGGAGATGGCGCTGACCGTGGGATTCAGTTCGCTCCAGGCGGCCAGTGTCCTCTTCAGCGAGCAGTTGGAGCCGGTCGGGATGCTGGGAGCGCTGGCGGATCCGACCACCGGGGGGGATGACGGCTCCGGGATGCTCGGCACTTTCGGGGATGCCGGGATACCGCTCCTGGGCGTGGTCACGGCGGAGCGCCTAACGCGCCTGATCGCGGAACCGCCGCGCCAGGGGGAGGGCGGCCGCGGCTGGCTGGGCATCACCCTCCAGGCGCTGACGGCCGATATCGCCGCGTTCTGGAATCTGGAAACGCTCGGAGGGATCATCGTCAACGAGGTCGTCAAGGGCTCCCCGGCGGAGGAAGCCGGTCTGGAAGTGGGGGACGTCATTTTCGAAATCAACGGCCAGGCGATCGATGTGGACAAGGAAGAGAAGCTGCCGCTCTTCCAGCGGACCATCTCTGACCTCGGCCCGGGAGCGGCCGTCGAGCTCGGCGTGCTCCGACTCGGGCCCAGCACGATCGACACCCTTCACGTGCTGGTGACGCTGGCGGACGCGCCCATCGCCGCGGCCGACGCGAAGGAACTGAAGGTCGATGAGTTCGAGTTCACGGTCCGCGACCTCGTCTTCTCCGATTACATGATCGCCAATCAGGATCCCGAGAAGTTCGAAGGGGTCGTGGTCTCGAAGATCGAGGCGGGTGGGCTGGCCGAACTCAGCGGCCTGCAGATCGGCGACGTGATTCAGCGGCTCGGCTCCACACCCGTGCGGTCGGTGGCCGACGTCGAGAGTGTCATGACCGGAATGAAGGTTGAAAAGCCCCGGGAGGTCATTCTCTTCGTGTGGCGGGGCGGCAAGACAATGTTCGTGAATTTGAAGACCGACTGGCCGTAAGGCAAACGCCTGATCCGGCAGCAAGAACGGCTAAGCCGACCCGGCGACGGGTCGGCTTTTCTTTTGCGTAGCTGGATCGCCCCAACCGCAAGCGAATGCACAACGCACAGGCCCCGCCACCCGGCATAAATCTCCGGAGCCGATAGCCCCTCTCTCGTCGACAATCGTAAGTTGTTGACTTCGCGTTAATTGCGGGAGCCCACCGGCGGCGGGCCGCGTCGCTCACACCGCCGGCGTTTTTCGGGGACCCGGCATGAAGGTTGCCCAAAGGGGGGCCGGACCTGCCGGTCTCCTCCAACTCGTGCGCGGACGGATCGGCAGGGTCAGAAGACGCCAAAGCACAGAAGGATGATAAGGAAAGGGATTGCAGTATGAGAAAGCTGTTGTTAACGGTCCTGGCGGTGCTCCTCTGTGCGGCCGGCAGCGAGGCGGTTCCGCCGGTCGCCCCATGGGCGGCGCAGGTCACACTGGATACGGTCGCGGCCCGGCCCGGGCAGCACGTGGCCGTACCGATTCGACTGAGCAACAACGACCAAGTGAGCACCGGCATCTATATCCCGCTCCGCCTAGCGAGTTCCTCCCTCACGGTGGATTCGGTCAGCTTCGTCGGCTCCATCATGACGGCCGATTTCACCGGCATGGCCCACGTCAGTGCGTCGGGTCTCACAACGGTGGAGATTGCGCTGGCGCCGAATCTGGTAGCGCCCATTCCAACGATTCCGGCCGTCAACGGGATCATTGCGCGCCTCTGGGTGACGGTGTCGCCCTCGGCGCCGCTCGGGCTGGCCCGGATCGATTCCCTGGCGATCGACTCGGCGCTTTCGGATGGCGGACCGGCCGCCCGCTTGTGGAAGTACGTGCAGGGAGCGACGGCGGAGGGGGTGACGATGATGCCGGGGTTCCGGGCCGGTGGAGTGCTGGTGGAGTCGCCGACCGGGATTGAGGACGAGGAAAACCTGATGCCGGGGCGGTTTGAGCTGGCGCAGAATTATCCGAATCCGTTCAACCCGAGCACGACGATCGGCTTCACTTTGCCGACCGCGCAGGACGTGCAGTTGGTTGTCTACAATGTACTTGGGCAGGAGATCGCCACGCTGGTGAACGGTCGGATGGCGGCCGGGAGCCACCAGGTGACATTTGAGGCCTCGGGGCGGCCGAGCGGCGTCTATTTCTACCGGCTGACCTACGAGGATGGGGTCGAGACCCGAAAAATGACGCTCGTCAAATAAGAAATCAGGCCTTCGTGCCGATGATTACAGGGATAGCGGGATTCTCCGCTATCCCTGTTTTTCTTTGCCGATGGGCACGATATGACGCAAGCTGTCGACAACCCGGCGCCCCCCAAGGCGGTCCGGATCGGGCCGTACCTGCTGACGGCGAAAATCGGCCAGGGAGGGATCGCCGTCATCTACAAGGGCCGGCAGGAATCGCTCGACCGGGACGTCGCGATCAAGATTCTCTCGCCGAATCTTTCCACCGACCCGGACATTGTCCGCCGCTTCGAGCGCGAGTCGATGGTCATCGCCCGGCTCAACCACCCCAACATCGTCCACATCATCGACAAGGGGGAGGCGGGCGGCCGCTACTACTTCGTCATGGACTACATCGACGGGACCTCGCTGCGGGAGGTGATCGACTCGGCCAAGATCCCGCTGCGGACGAAACTCGAGATGATCGTGCAGGTGTGCAAGGCGCTCGACTACGCCCACAAGAACGGCGTGATCCACCGCGACATCAAGCCGGCCAACATCCTCATCGACCGCCAGGGCAATGCCCTGGTGGCGGATTTCGGAATCGCCCAGATTGTCGGGACGCCGGAGGCCGAGATGACGGCTTCTGACGTTGTGATGGGGACGCTGTCGTACATGTCGCCCGAACAAAAAGTCAGCTCAGCCGGGGTGGACCACACCACCGACATCTACGCCGTGGGCGTGATCCTGTACGAGATCCTGTGCGGGAAAAAGCCGCTCGGGAAGTTCAAACTCCCTTCGGAGATCACGGCCGACCTGGGAGAGGCCTACGACGGGATCATTTCGAAGTGCCTCGCCCAGGACCGGGGCGAGCGGTACCAAGCGGCGGTCGAGCTCAAGGACGCGCTGCTTGAGGCAATGGGGGGCGGGAGCCTGCGCGGCGACACCTCCGACCTGACCGTCTCCGGGACCGAATCGTTTCTGGGGAAATGCCGGTACCTCGACACCATCCGCGAGACCCAGTTCGGCTCGACCATCCTGGTGGAAAACCGGGTCAACAAGCGGCTCTACGTGATCAAGAAACATCACAAGGGAGAGGCGGGGCGCAAGGAGGCCAAGCTCCTGGCGACGCTCAAGCACGAGCACATTGTCGATATCTACGGAGCGGGCGGGGACCGGAAGTCGACGGTGATTATCGCGGAGTACATGCAGGGCGGCTCGCTGGCCGACCGGATGGTGCGGAAGTACGACTGGGAGAAAGCGCTCGCGATCATCCGTCAGGTCGCCGCCGCCGTCGACTTCGCCCACAAGAACAACATCCTCCACGGCAATCTCCGCCCCTCCAACATCCTGTTTGACAAAGACGACGTCGTGAAGCTCTCCGATTTCGCCCTGCCGATTCACTACGACGGTCCCAAGCAGAAGAACTGGTACAGCCCGCCGGAGCGGAAGAGCTCGCGCCAGGGGGATGTGTACGGGATCGGCGTGATCCTGCACCAGATGCTCACCGGGCGCAACCCGCGGTACGACGAGAACGACAACCTGGATCTCGACGACATCCGCATGTTCCTGCCCGAAGAGATCGCGGCCATGCTTGACCGGCTGCTGGCGATCCGGATCGCGCGGCGGTACAGGTCGTGCGCAGAGTTCCTCCTGGACTGGGAGGATTTCGACCGCCGGCGGCAGGAGGAGCGCCGGCAGCAGGAGAGCCGCGCGGCGGCGGCGCCGGCCGCGGTCCCCGGAAAACCGGTCTGGCTCTACCTGGCGATCGGAGCCGGGATTGCCTTCGCCCTGTTCACCGTGCTCTACCTCGCCGGCGTCTTCAGCCTCTGACTACCCCACTCACCGGCCGGTCCTCACCCGAGGCCGGCCCATTCTCCGCCGACCAGGGCCGCCGGGAAAGCTTGTCTTGCACCCGCCGCCGGTGTATACTGGCGTAAGTCTTCCTGCGGAGGGAACACGGCGCCATGGCGGCAACAATGCGAAGAGAGTTCATCGGGGTCGGCATCATCTACGCGCTCGCTACCGGGCTGGTGCTCCTCGCTTCGACCGTTCGGCCGAGGGGGCTCTGGGCTTTCTCGGCCGCGTCGTACTTCGGGGATCCGTGGGCGTGGGCGCCGGCGGCGGCGGCCGTGCTGTGGGCCGCCGCGGTCCTTCTCTATGGGCGGCGGGCCGGCGACGGGGGGGACGCGTCCGACGGCGGTCGCCGTTTCGCCTGGTGGGCGGTCAGCCACACGGCGCTTATGGCGGCGCTGTTTATCGGCCTGCGGGCCAGAACCCATTTTCTCGGCGACGGCTACACGCTGCTGGGGACGTACGCCACGGAGAATCCGCTCATCAAGTCGCGGGCGCTCGGGGAAGCGCTCGTGCACCTGTGGGTGCGCGACCTGGTCGGCGGGCCGACCAAGGCGGCGGCGCTGCTGAGTTTTCAGGTGCTGGCGGTGGGGGCCGGGCTGATCTACTTAGGGCTGGTCTGGTGGGCGGCCGCGCGGCTGTTTGAACACCGGCGCGAGCGCCTGCTCTTTGCGGTCGGGATGACAACCCCGGGGTACATGCTGCTGTATTGCGGCTACGTTGAACTGTACGCCCTATTTGTCACGGCCGTGGCGGCTTTCGGGCTGGTGGGTCTGCTGGCGGCGGAGGGGCGCATCCGCCGGTGGTGGATCCTCGCGCCGCTGGCGGCAGCCGCCCTGCTTCACGTCATGGGGGTCGTGCTGATTCCGGCGGCCGTGTTCCTGCTCCTGGCCGATACCGGGATCGGCCGCGCGCTGGGGCGCGCCTCGCGCGGCGTGAAAGCAGCGCTCGCGGTGGGTCTGCTGGCGGCCGTACTCGCCGTCTTCCGGCATGCGATGGCGACGTGGTCTTTCTTCCGGCTGGCGTTTTTGCCGCCGACCCCGAACCGGTTCACCGTCGGAGGGTACACCCTCTTCTCCGACACGCACCTGCTCGACTTTGTCAACCAGGCGCTGGTTCTGTTTCCGGGGCTGTTGGTGTGCGTGCCGGCGTTGATGCCGGCGCTCCGGCGGCGCGGCGCCGGGAAACGGGCGGTGATGTTTCTCGCGCTCTTTGGTCTCGGCGCCGCCGGCGCGGTGTTCATCTTCGATCCAAAACTCGGGATGCCGCGCGACTGGGATCTGTTCGCCTTCGCGGGCGTGCCGATCGCGCTCGTCTGTCTGTATCCGCTGGTCCGGCGGCTCCGCGCGGTGGCGGTCGCGGCGCCGGCGGTGCTGCTGGCGCTCGGCCTCAACGTCATCATCCTGGGCGGCCGGGCGGCTCTCCAGACGGCGCCCGAAGCCTCCGCCGACCAGTTCCAGCAACTCATGAACTGGGATCTGCCGAAGAGCCAGATCAGTTGGACCATCCTCGTCTCCTACTACCTTGACCGGGGAGACTCGACGCAGGCGCAGGAGTTGTACGACGCCTGGCTGGCCCGGTTTCCCGGCTACCTGTGGAATCGCGACGGGCTGGATCGGCTCCACGAGGGGAAATATCCGGAGGCGCTCGCTCTGTTTCGGCAGGTGATGCAGGCCAACCCGGCGTTCAGCCCGGCCTACGGCAATCTCGGTGCAACGTTCCTGGCCGCGGGTCGGCTCGACAGCGCTGAAATCTATATCGACATTGCTCTCGGAATGAGTCCGCATCAGCCGGTCAACATGGTGAACCGCGGCAAGCTCCTCTGGTTGCAGGGCGACAAGGATGGGGCGGTGAAGTGGTATCGCCGGGCGCTGGCGATGGATTCCACCGAGCATCGGGCCGCGCTCGGGCTGGCCGACTACTACCGCGACAAGCGCGACCGCGATCTCTATTTCCGGTACCTCGAGCTCGCCAACGCGTATGGCGGGGCGCCGCCGGGCCGGATGGCGGAACTGGGAACATACTTTCTCGCGACCGGGCGGCGGACACAGGGGGAGGAGTGCATCCGGCGCGCCGTGGAGGCCGGGCTGGACTCCGCCACGACGAACCGCTTGCGGGAGCTGTACCCGGACCTGGGCTTGTAGGGGATAAGGCGCCCGGGCGTCCGATCAGTGCGGCTGCGGGCCGAACGATTCGTCATCGCCGGGGAAATCGCCGGATTTCACGTCTTCGATGTAGCGCCTGACGGCGTCGGCGATGATCGTCTTCAGGTCCGCATATTCCCGCAGGAACTTGGGGCGGAAACCCTCCTCGTGCAGACCGAGCATGTCGTTGATCACGAGCACCTGGCCGTCGCAGTGCGCGCCGGCGCCGATGCCGATCGTGGCGGCCGTGTGGAGTGACTCGGTGATCTCGCGCGCGACGTCGGCCTGCATCAATTCGAGCACGATCGAGAAGCAGCCGGCCTCTTCGAGAGCGAGCGCGGATTCTCTCAGGTAGGTGCGGGAGCGTTCCTCGCGTCCCTGGACCTTGGGGCCGCCGAAGCGGTGGATCGACTGCGGGGTGAGCCCGATGTGCCCCATGACGGGGATGCCGAAGCCGACCAGTTTAGCCGCCAGCGGAGCGATTTCCAGCCCCCCCTCGATCTTCACCGCCTGCGCACCCGCCTTGAGAAACCCGCCGGCGTTGCGGATCGCCGTCTCCTCGGAGGGCTGGAAAGAGAGGAAGGGCATGTCGGCGATCACCAGGGCGCGTTTCGCCCCGCGGGCGACCGCGGCCGTGTGCGCGACCATGATCTCGGTCGTGATCGGAATCGTGGAGTCGAAACCGTGGAGCACATTCGCGGCCGAGTCGCCGACCAGAACGGCGTCGATACCGGCCGCATCGAGGAGGGCGGCCGTGAAAGCGTCGTACGCGGTCAGGACAGTGATCTTCTCGCCTTTGGCCTTCTTCGTGATGAAGGTCTGAATCGTGGTGCGCTTGGTTTGGCTGACTTTCGACATGGGCTTGCTCGCTCACCCGATGCGGGCGGTGTCGCCGGACGGGGAGTAGTACTTCTTGCCGGCGATCGGTTTGTGCAGCTGGTCGATGAGATCGTCGAAATGGCTCGGGTTGTTGACGAAGTCGATGTTCTCGGTCTTTACCACCAGCAGCGGCGTCTCGGTGTAGTTGAAGAAGTAGTAGTCGTAGGCCTTGTTGAGCACTTCGATGTAGTCGGTGTCGATCGATTTCTCGAACGGGTAGTTGCGGTGCCGAATGCGCTCGAGCAGTTTGGGCGTGGAGGCCTGGAGGTAAATCACGAGATCGGGCTTCGGGACATCCTGGGCCAGCGCCGGGGCGATCTTGTTGTAGAGGGCCAGCTCGCGGTCGGACAGATTGACCGAAGCGAAAATGGCGTCTTTGGCGAAGAGGTAGTCGGAGACGACGCGTTTGGCGAACAGGTCGTGGGTGCGAAGCTGCTGCTGCTGCTGGAACCGCGACATGAGGAAATAGAGCTGGCAGGACAGGGCAAAGCGCTTGCGGTTCTTGTAGAAATCGACCAGGAAGGGATTGTTGAAGGCGTCTTCATAGATGACGTCGGCCTCGATCCGCTCGGCCAGCATGGTCGCGAACGTCGTCTTGCCGACGCCGATGACGCCTTCGACGGCAATGTAATTCGGCTCAGATGAAACGGGCGGCATACTCTTTGTACAGCAGCACCTGGTTTCGGTGGTCATCGGTCACTGACGCGGCAATCGGTTCCCGGGTGACCGGATGCACGAGCTCGGGGTCGATCTGGAGAAGCGGGATCATGACAAACCCGCGGTGGAGCAGTTCGCGGTGGGGAACGGTCAGCCGGTCGGTCGCGATCACGGCGTCGCCGAACAGGAGGATGTCGAGGTCGATGGGGCGGGGGAGTTTGCCGCCTTTGTCGGTGCGGCCGAGGAGCCGTTCGATTTTCTCCAGCTCGTCGAGGAGTTCCTGCGCGCGGTAGGCGTACTCCGCCTTGACGACCTGGTTGAGGAAAGCGGGGTTCTCCCCCTCCATCCCGTCGGCCTCGCTGATGTAAATGGCCGACGCGTCGATCAGCTCGATGCCGGGAATGTGGGCGAGGCGGTCGCGGGCGGCCCCAAGGTTGCGTTCGCGGTCGCCGAGGTTGGATCCCAGGAGCAGGTAGACAGTGGTCGCGGGCATGCGGGTCTCCTCAGAGTGTAGAGCGGTTGTCGCCCACCAGTTTTGACGGATCGGCCTGATAGCGGGTGATCTCGACCTCGATATACCTGATATGGCCGGCTATCGGCGGCGTCAGTTTGCGCACGTGCAAAGTTACCCGGTACACGGGAAATCTGTCAAGCAGTTTGATGGCGAGGTCGGCGGCCAGGCGTTCGAGCAGGGCGAACGATTTCCCCTCGACCGTCTCGCGCACGACCGTGTACACTTCGTCGTAGTCGACCGTGTCGCGGAGTTCATCGGAGCGTCCGGCCTCGGCCAGATCGACCTCGAGCGCGCAGTCCACCTCGTAGCGCCGGCCGGTGGCGCGCTCCTCGGCGGTTACGCCGTGGTAGCCGTAGAAGGCCATGCCGACGATGCGGATGACGTCTTTCATGAGTCCTCCGGCGGCCGCAGCAAGTGGGGGCGCCGGCGGAGGCGCTCGCCCGCCTGGGCATAAAGTTCAGCGGGGGCGGTGAGGGAGAAGCGGAGGTATCCTTCGCCGCTGTCTCCGAACGCGGTGCCGGGCAGGGCGAGGATGCGCCCGCGCAGGTACAGGCGGCCGGCTGCAACCGCCGCCGACCGCCGCCGTTCCAGGCGCGCCCAGAGGAAGGGCACGGTATCGTAGCCGCTGACTGCCAGGCCGAGCCGGTCGACGAGCCGGACAGCCTCCGCCCTGGAGGCGGCGATGGCGGTCTGCAGGCGCCGGAGCGGTTCGCCGGGGAACTGGCGGACGGCGGCGATGGCCCGCTCGACGGCGTACGCCGGGAGGAAGGGGGGCGCCAGGCGCAAAGCGTGGCGCACACCGCTGATGATGTCCCGGTTGCCGGCCACGAATCCGAGAGGAAGGCGGGGCAGGCCGAACAGGTAAGAGAATGACCCGATTTCCGCCCCGTTACGCCGTCCCCCGGGAAGTGCCAGCAGCGAGGCCGGTCGGCCGGGGGCCAGCGTCAGGTAGGCGGCGTCGTTGATCACGCCGGTCTGGTGGCGGGCGGCCAGGGCGAGCAGATCCCCCAGTTCGCGTTCGCCGAGGACGGCCCCGGTCGGGTTGTGCGGGGTGTTCAGAAACAGCAGGCGAGCGGCTTTGCCGACCCGGCTCTCCAGCGGCTCGAAGTCAGGCTGCCAGCCATTCTTCGGGCTGACCCGGTAGACGATCGGTTCGCCGCCGCAGGCGACGGCCGCGCGGCGGTACAGCGGCAGACCGATTTCGGGCACCAGGACGGCGTCGCCGCGGTCGACAAAAGCAGTCGCGAGCGCCATGGTCAGGATCGTGACTCCGCCGCCGATGCAGATTTCTTTGTCGGGATGGAGCCGCACCCCGAAGCGCGTCTGGTACCAAGCCGCCAGTTCGCTCCGAAGGCGGGCGAGCTGTTCGCGGTCGGCCTGGCCGAGCCGAGCCGGGGGCGCCGGGTCGCCCTCATCGAACGCAATTGGCCAGGAGAAAGTCGCCAGGTCGGTGGCCGGCGTCTTGCGGATGAGCGAGCGGCGGGCCTTTTCCGGAAGGAACGCGGCCAGTTCGGGTGGGAGTTGGTAGAGCCGGTCGGCCTTTTCGATAACAACTTTCTTGGGGACCATATATCAGCGTCCTGAACCCCCCGCCCAAGGTTGCGCGGACCGGCGGCGCAGGTCGGTCAGGCGGCGGAAATCTTCATCAGGGATACGGGCGATTGTTCCTAACTGACGGGCCAGCAGAAGGATGCGGGCATAGTGTTCGACCGTCTCGTGGCGGTTGTAGGCCTCTTCCGGGTCGGCTCCGAGCGTGAGCAAGCCGTGGTTCTGCAACAGGAAAGCGTTGTGGTCTCGGAAAAAGGGCGTCAGGGAAGCGGGCACGGCATCGGTTCCCGGCGGGGCGTACCCGGCCAGGGCGATGGGGCCGACGAATAGAACGACCTCAGGGAGTATGTCCTCGGGGAGCGGTTCGCCGGCCACGGCGAAGGCGGTGGCGTGGGGGGCGTGCGAGTGGACGCAGGCGCCGACATCGGGCCGCGCGCGGTAGACCGCGAGGTGCATCGCGCACTCGCTGGAGGGGCGGTGCGCCCCCGAAAGCTGACGGCCCTCGGCATCCACCACGACCAGGCTGTCGGGGGCCAAAAAGCCCTTGGCGGCTCCGGAGGGGGTGACCAGTATGCTGCCGTCAGCCAACCGGATCGACAGGTTTCCATCGGTGCCGGCCAGAAGGCCGCGCTCGTAGAGACGGCGACCGAGCGCGACTATCACCTCGCGGGCGTCGCGGAGAGAATCCATTGGGCGCAAGGTAGGCCGTTTTCGTCCGTAAGTCAATATTTCCGCAGGAACTTCGGGGCCGGGCGGGGGTTTGACCAGGAGAGGATGCGAGAAGAATGAATCAATTGGGCGAGGGGTGCGTAGATCAGGCGGGGTTGGGCGGTCCGGGTGCGCGTGTGTGAGGACGAGTCAAACAAAATCTTGACATGGCGATGGAAATTTCGTATCATAATAGGCTCTTTGGCTGGAGGAAAGCGACAAGTGGATAGGACTGTCCGTTCCCCGCAGAAACACACATTTCGGGGGTTTACATCTGTCGCGGTGGCTTTTTTCGCCGTGGCGTGTGTGGCGGTGGGGGTGCTGATCTCCGCCGGTTTCGACCTTTCTCCCCAGTCGGCCGCCCAGCCGCCCGCGGGCGCGGGCGATCTCAGCGTCTACCCGGTGGTAGAACGCAACGGGGAGTTGGAGTCGCCCTTTGTCGCGGTGGTCGAGCGGGTGCAGGACGCCGTGGTCAACATCGCGGCGCGCTCGCAGGAACAGGATCTTCCCTGGTGGCACCAGCGGGCCGGCCTGGCGACCTCGTCGGGCAGCGGCTTTTTTTTCCGCAAGGACGGCTACATCCTGACCAACAATCACGTGGTGGCCAACGCGCTGGAACTCACGGTGCGCACGGCCGACGGATTTGAATACGAGGCCAAGCTGGTCGGCGCCGACTCGGCCACCGACCTGGCCGTCATCAAGGTCGAGCCGGAACACGACGCAACCGTCATCCCGTTCGGCGACTCGGACAAGCTCAAGGTAGGGGACTGGGCGATCGCGATCGGCAACCCGTTCCCGCAGCAGGGGCTGGACCGGACCGTGACGGTGGGGGTCATCTCGGCTATCGGCCGTAGCCAGCTCAATTTCGGGCTGGGGGAGACACCCGAATACCAGTACTACATCCAGACGGATGCCTCGATCAACCCCGGAAACTCGGGCGGGCCGCTGCTGAATCTGCGCGGGGAGTGTGTCGGCGTGAACGCGGCGATTTCTTCGCCGACAGGCGGGTCGGTCGGGATCGGCTTCGCCATTCCGATCAACCTCGCGCGGGCGGTGGTCCCGGACCTGATTGAACTGGGACGGGCGCAGCGTGGCTGGCTGGGGGTGTGGCTCGCCAACGTGACCGAGCGCGAGGCCAAGCGCCAGGGGCTGGATGCCGTCCGGGGCGTGCGCATCGACTCGGTGTTCTCCGGTTCGCCGGCCGAGCGGGCGGGGATCCGCAGCGGCGACATTATTCTGAAATTCAACGGGCGGGAAGTGAACAACGCCAGCCAGTTGTCGGTCCTCGTGTCGACCGTGCGCAGCGGCGACCAGGTGGACGTGGAACTGGTGCGGAACGGGGCGCGCCAGACGGTGCGGACGGCGATCGGCGACCGGGATTCGTACCTGGCGTCGGCCGAGACCGCTCCCGCGCCGGCCGAGGGTTACGATCTCTACCGCTGGCTGGGGATGGAGTTGCTGACGTTCACGCCGGAAATCGCGGCCGCCGTGTCGGTCGAGCATGTGCCGGGCGTGTATGTCGGGCGGGTCTACCCGGGTTCTCCCGCCGACCAGGCATCGATCACCCGGGGCACGATTATTTTGCAGGTGAACAACGAGGTTGTCAAAGCGCTGGACGATGTCGAGAAGATTGCCCGCGGGCTCGCCGGGACCAGGCAGCGCGTGCCGCTGATTGTCCAGGAGCCGGACGGATCGATCACCCGGAAGGTGTTGCGACCGTAACCCAGCGCCGGTGGTATAAACAGCAGTCGAGCAAGCGTGCCGCGCGGGGTCGCGCAGCGGTTTACCGCTACTTCTACAGGAAGGAGATAGTCGTAAACAGTGGCTAAACAGTCCCTTAAGTATCGCGATGAGGACAGATCGCTGGATCTGTACCTGCGCGAGATCGGGGAAACACCTTTGATCAGCGCCGAGGAAGAGGTGCGCCTGGCCCGTCGGATCAAGCAGGGCGATAAGAAGGCCCTGGAGAAACTTACCAAGGCCAATTTGCGCTTCGTCGTCTCGGTCGCCAAGCAGTATCAGAATCAGGGTCTGTCCCTGGCCGATCTCATCAACGAGGGCAATATCGGCCTCATCAAAGCGGCCAAGCGGTTTGACGAGACCCGCGGATTCAAGTTTATTTCGTACGCGGTGTGGTGGATTCGCCAGGCGATTCTGCAGGCGCTCGCGGAGCAGAGCCGGATCGTGCGCCTCCCCCTCAACCGGGTCGGCACCCTCCACAAGATCGGCAAGGTGTCCAGCCGGCTGGAGCAGGGGCTCGGCCGCGAACCCTCCCCCGAGGAGATCGCCAAAGAACTCGAGTTGACCGAAGGGGAGGTGGCGGATACGCTCAAGATCTCCAACTCGCACCTGTCGCTCGACGCCCCGTTTTCGGTGTCGGAGGACAACTCGCTCATCGACGTGCTCGAGGACGAGTTCCAGCCGTCGCCCGACGAGGCGCTCCTGAAAGACTCGCTGCGGGTGGAGATTGAGAAGGCGCTGGATACGCTGACGCCCCGCGAGGCGGAGGTGATCAACCTGTATTTCGGTCTGAACCACGAGAAGGCGCTGACGCTCGAGGAAATCGGCGCGCGTTTCTCGCTGACCCGCGAACGGGTCCGTCAGATCAAGGAGAAGGCGATTCGCCGCCTTCGCCACGCCTCGCGCAGCCGTTCGCTGCGCGCGTACCTGAACTGATCGACAACAGAATAGGCATCGTGAGAAGCCGGCCGCAAGGCCGGCTTTTTTGTCTGGGCTAGTCGGCTTTCGGGACGTACAGGCGGTCAGGACGGACCAGCCATCCCGCGCGAGGGTAAAACACGTGCTGCAGTTCGAACAGCGGGGCGCCGGGGGCATAGGCGGCTTCGACGTCCTTCTGGAAGAAGTCGCCGTCGAGGACAATCGCGGCAAACCGGCGGCCGCGAATGGCACGCGATATGGTGCCGGTCATCTCGCGAGTAATCTCGGGATGTTCGGCCGACGACCAGACATCGCGGATCGCCTGAAAGTGCGCCCACGTGCGCTTGCCGGCCATGGAGGCGTAGTAACCGTGGTAGGGGAGGTACACATCGCCGGGAATGGCGGCCAGGCGTTCGATGAGCTGGCGCCCTGCGGCTTTGTCCTCGGCCGCCGGAACGTGGTTCGACGGGTTGTACACACCGAGCGTCAATTGCAGGGCCGCGAGCAGATACGCCGCGAGCAAGCCGGCGCGCCACTTGGCTGTCCCGTCGGCCCGGATCGCCGCCTCGAGGCGCCCGAGGCCAAGGCCGAAGAGGAGGGCGATCAGGACGCAGGCGGGAATGAGCGTGTTGGTCCAGCCGCCGGGCTGGACGCGGGCGATAAACGCGATGGCGATCAGCCCGAGCGCGAGGGCAGCGTAAAACAGGCGCGCGTACCGATTTCCCCTGACCATCAGGCAGACCAACGCCGCAAGGGCAACCGGCGCGGCAATCGGAAAGGCCCGCAGGAGATCATCGACAACCACCGTGAGCAGCAGCGCGGGCAGATTCTGAGCGGTGAAGACGTTATCGCCGAGTTCAACGGCATAGAAATAAAACCAGCCGTCGGAGACGAGATTGAATGCCAACGAGGCGCCGCCGGCGACCACGATTGCGCCCGCGGCAGAGAGGAACGCTCGACGCCACTGCACAAACAGGCACGCGAACAACACGGCCGCGGCGACAGGACCAGCCGCCTGTTTAGTGAGGAAGGCGAGGGCGAACAGCACGCCGGAGACGACGGCGCCGCGAGTTGAGAGATCGAAACGGAACACATACGCGGCGGAGAGAAGAAGCGCAATGAAGAGCGAGTCGACCCGGGCGAGGTCATAAAAATACCCGGTGACCGGGTAAGCAGCCGCGAACAACCCGGCGGAGATGAGGCCCGGAAGGGCTCGTCCGGTCTCCCGTTTGACGAACAGGTACAAAAGGAGCATGGCCAGCAGCGCGCCGAGAATGGAGACGAGACGCAGGGGAAAGAACCCGGGACCTGTGATCACGCATAAAGCGGCAGAGACATAGTAGTACAGCGGCGTGTAGCGGAAGGGGACAAAATCAACCGTCGGTGCCACATATAGCAATCGGCCGTCGAGAATGCGGCAGACATGATCGACCACCGCCCCCTCCATCCATTCCAGCTCGAAGGGATAAGCCAGCCGCAGGGCGGCAGTGGCGAGGACAACACCGACAAATGCGAAGGAGCCGAGTCCCAGGACGATCTTAAGTCCACGTTCGACGAAACGGAAGAGGCGATCGGCGCGCGGCGGCATGCTCACGGCTCCGGAATTGACGTGGCGCGGGCGTCGGCGGCGAATTGACTGGCCTCGTGCCGGAAGAGCTCGTCGCCAGATTCGGCTGCGAGGTTGCTGCACGTGCTGACTGGGAGGGCGCGGCGGTCAACATTGGCGGGCAGGCGGCGGCCGAGGCAGCAGAAGCTGCGCGTCACAGGCTGACGCGACTCAACGAGATAGCGCTTCACACAAGTGACCGATGCCTCGTAAAGCCGGCGCGCTGAAACGGATCGCGCGAAGCGATAGTAGTCGGAGACGCCGGTGACTGCGGCGAGAATGCCCTCGGGGGCAGCGCCCGACGTAACGCGATGCGGATACTCCTCGATCCGGATGTAGCCGCCGGAATCCACCGGCGTCACCCACGGATTCCTCCCCGCTCGAGTCGGGACGAGGAAGTTGAAGTAAGTGTGACCGAGGTTGCGGAATTCCTCGTTCCCAGTCGTCTCCCACAAACGCATACTCACGCAGAGGGCCTCGCCCTGGGCCGTTCCGGAGTAACAAGCGGCCTTGCGAGTGGTTTCGCGCGGCGAACGGTTCTTCTTGTCAAAAGGATACGGCAGAGAGCGGGCATCGCGAACTGTATCGGCGCGTGACACCGGCTCGCGGATCCGTTTTGCGTCCCGGTCGAGCAAGTCCGGCTCTTGGGTCGCGGGACATGCACCCACAAAGTGCGGACATCGGTGAATCGCCTCGACCGGCTGGCAGTGGAAATAGCCATCGAGATCGATCATCTCGATACCGTCAGGGTTAAGGGGTTGGCGGAAGCTTCGGCCGCAGTCGACACCGACGCTGGTTGCGGGTGGATTGCCGCCGGGAAGGGCAACAAGACCCCGACTGAGGGTGCAGGCGTGGGCCAGGGAGAGGGTGTCGGGCGTCCGGGTCACCGGTGCAGGCAGGTTCAAGCTGTCGATAAGGTACTCCCTGCCGACGATGGCATCGCGGCGGACGTAGTGACCGGACATCATATCCCGGCCGTAGTTTGCTTTCACCCAATTGTCCGGCCATTCCAGGATGGCGATATACTGCTGTCTGAATCGTGGATCGTCATCAAAAGAGGCACGGTAGGTCCAGTTGCCGTGCGTGTGGATGAAGGTGGGCTTGATCTGGTCGAACACGTAGTCACGGAATTTTGGCGCTTTGCGATAGAGGGTTCTCGCGATTACTTTGTCTGTCAGGCGCCCCAAGTCGTACACTTTCAGTCGGGAGTACCAGAGCGGGGCGCCGACATCAGGGAGGAGCACGGAAGCGTCGGGGATGCGCAGAATGTCGGCGTAGCGGTCGAAGCGGAAGGCGTAGTCCTCGGCCACGCGCCCAAAGTCGACCACCGGCGCCTTGTAGAATGCCTGGAGTCGGGGCCAGTGCTCGCGGGCGGTCCCGCCCAGGAGAACGGCCCCGGTCAGCAGGACCAGGGCGTCGAGTGTCCAGCGCCGCTGCGTAATGTGGTCGAGCCAGAGGAAGGCCACCGCCCCCGCCAGCGCGCACCAGAAAAGGAAAAACGGGGTGGCGAAACGGTACTCCCCCATCCAGTCATCCGGCATGAGAAGGTAGACGCCGTAGGCGACAAACGTGAGAGCCACCATCATCACCAGAGGACGCACCCGGATCGACCGGGCCAGCAGCGCGGTGATCCCGGCCACCAGAATGAGCAGCAGCACCGCCCACCACTGCGGGCCGAAAAACGAAGAGAGAAGTTCGTCGGCTTTGGGGAGGAATTCCCCCTGCAGGGTCAGGGCCGGGATGAGATCCCGCGGCCGGGGCCCGCCTTTCGCGTAATACGTGTTGGGCAGCCAGTCCCCGAAATACCAGTGGCGGAAATAGAGGAAGCCGCCGCAGAGGAGACTGAGGTAGAGCAGGTACTGCAGCAGGTGGGAGAGTTTGCGGCCGACCAGTTCGCCCACCATCGAAAACGGCCGCAGAAGGACCGCCAGCGGAAAGATGACGGCGTAGGCGATTCCATCGGGGCGCGTCAGCCCAGCGGCCAACACCAGCAGGGCGGCTCCGAGCGGATACCGGAACGATGTGTGGTTGCGCTCGATATAGCGCAGGGTGAGCAGGAGGAGGGCGGTCGCGAGCAGCGCGTAAAGAGAATTCTCCAGCCCGGAGGTGGTCCAGATCACGAACGAGGCGTTGGCGGCGAGCAGCAGAAGAGCCAGCAGAGCGGCGGCGCGGCTGCCGTTGGTGAGCCGCACGACCGCCCGGTACATCAGGTAAAACGTGATGACGATGAGGCCGAGACCGACCAGTTTCGGCGTGAGGTACACGTCGAACGCCTGGAAGCGGATAAACGGGACCATCAGGAGCAGCCACAGCGTGTTGGAGTAGCCCTCGACCGGACTGGCGCCGGGCTGCGCCACCAACCCGTGCCCCTGGGCGAGACTGCGGGCATAGGCGAACGTGATCCCGGCGTCGTCGACCAGCCACATCCGCAGAGGGTACGCCAGGGCGGCATATACGGCGAGCGGGATCAGGACTACGAGTATGTCGCGCCAGCGGTGGCGGAGGTTTTCGGGCTGCAGGACAGTTTCGCCTCGTTGGAGGGGAAGGCCGGGATCGGCGTGAGTATACATGATGCCGCTTGCAGTCTCCGTTTGGCGGTACCGTCGCCGCCCCGGCCGAGAGCCATGGGGTCGGGCGCTCCGCCACGGTCTCGGGCGGGGCACGGTATCGTCTTTTCGGGAAACAAGTTGGGGACCGGCCGGGGCGAGGCGCAAGGTTAAAACCGGGCGCCCGGGCGACGGGGAATAGCCTGAAAATTGGGGTTGCGCGGCGGAGAATTGCCCGTATATTGGCCCCTACCGAGCCCGGTCGCCGGGTCCGGACGGATCTGACACACACTGCCGAAGTGGTGAAACTGGTAGACGCGCTGCGTTCAGGGCGCAGTGTCCGCAAGGACGTGGGGGTTCGAGTCCCCCCTTCGGCACTTAGATTTGATCGTTCCGATCAACTTTCCATTTGACAATGACTTAGCCTGTTGTATATTGGCCATAGCGGCGGTCTGTGACCAATTTGTGACCATGAGAAGACGCCACCATGGGTACGATATACAAGCGCGGCGATGTCTGGTACCTCGACATCCGCGTCAATGGCCGTCGCGTCAGACGCCGCGTCGGAAAGACGAAGAGGATAGCCGAACTCGCCCTCAGAGATGCTGAAGTCAAGGTCGCCCGGGAAGAGTTCGGCTTCAGCCATGCGAGGGTTCCGCTGCGGGAGTTCTTCGAGTCGTTTCTCGATTACAGCTGGGCGACTCATCGGCCGACAACGACAGACCGCTACCGGGCCGTCATCGACCACTTCAGGGAGTTTCTGCTTGGGATGCCGAAGGTCAACTGCGTTTCCGATGTCAGCCCCGAGGTTATCGATCGCTTCAAGGTCTTCCGCAAGAGCCCAAACGGAAATGCCACCGGCGTCCAGACGGATGGAAACGAGTCAACCAGGCCGGCCAGAGCCCGCACAATCAACTTTGAGATCGATACCCTCAGGCTCGTGTTCAATTTGGCAATCAAATGGGGGTATATTCGGGAGAATCCCACCAAAGGTATCGTTAAACTCAGAGTCGAGGAGAGCAAGTCGCCGCGCTTTCTTTCGGTTGAAGAGTGCAGGAGATTCCTGGATGCCTGTCCGTCGGATCTGTATGCAGTTTACTATACCTTCCTGCAGACGGGGATGCGCAAAGCCGAGTTGGAGAACTTGACCTGGGCCGATGTCGACCTGGAGCGGCGTCAGATCGCAATCCGTAGGAAGAAGGGTTGGCAGCCCAAGACGGGGGAGCGGGAGATCCCGATCAGTGACGGCTTGCTCAAGCTCCTGCGGCGGCTGCATAGGATTCGCGACTGCGGCGACTCGGACTACGTTTTTGCGGTCAAGACGTCCGGCAAAACCATCCACAACTACTTGCGCGACGAACTCATCAGAATCGCCAAGGCCGCTGGTATTGAGAATCTGACGAAAGTCCACACACTGCGCCATACTTTTGCCAGCCACCTGGTCATGCAGGGAGTAGACCTTCCGACCGTTCAGAAGCTGATGGGTCATTCGGATATTTCGACGACGATGGTGTACGCCCATCTCGCGCCGGATCATCTGTCGGCGGCGGTGAACAAACTTCCGTTTGGCTGAAATCCGCTTGCCCGGAGCTGGCCGGCCGACGGTCAAGAAGTTGATGGGGCACTCGGATATTCAGACGACGATGATCTACGCCCACCTGGCGCCGGACCATCTGGCCGAGGCGGTGGACAGGCTCGCGTTCGAGGATTGACTCACTGTACAACAGAAAGGGGCGGCTGGCGGCCGCCCCATTTTGTCATTTCGGTAGAACGGTCAAGGCTCACGGGCACGCAGCCGGGGCCGGCCCGCCGCGGAACACATGGGCAATGAGGTAGGTAAGGTCCGATATCTTCAGTTCACCGTCCGCGACAACGTCCGCCTCCTCCAGGCACAGCGGTGCAGGTCCACCTCGGAACACTGCTGCGATCAGATAGGTGATATCCGCGATCGTGATCCGGTCCTCTTCATCGAAATCAACATTCCCTCTGATGCCGTTGCAGCACTTGGTCCACTCAGCGAGGTAGGCAGACGTCTTGCTTCCCGCAATCGTGAATTGGCCCCCCGCGATCAGCTTGCCGTCGTAGACGGTCAGGGCATAGACATAGTTATCCATCCCCGACCCCAGGGGGGACCAACTGCTCCCATCCCAGGAGGCTACTCTGTTCGCCCCCACGCCGCCGGCCCTGGCGAAATAGCCCCCCGCGATCAGCTTACCGTCGTAGACGGTCAGGGCACAGACACTTCCATCTACGCCGGGAACGCATGGGGAGATGGTGGGATCCCAATAGATGTCATCGGGGTGGTCGGCGAGGGAAGCAGGAAAGGAAGCCTGGAAGTTCAGCTCACGGGTGGCGGGGTCGATCCGTGACTCAACGCCTTCGATCTCAAGCGGGCCTTCGTAGCCGGAGCGCCGAGCGGCGTCGAGGTCGAACCGGCCGTCGGCAGTGAGGAACCCGCCGATGCTGCGGCCGGAAGGCTGCGGGCCCGCCGGCACATGCTGGCCGAACGCACTGAACGCTGTCAGCCCCATCAAACCCGCGCACATTGCCGCTGTCAGAACGAGCCAATTCACCTGCTTCTTATCATGCACGCTCCCAGCGACCCCGCCATCAATCGTCCCCATACAGACCTCCTTCCTTAAGCAGAAGTTTCTGGGGACATTCCACTGCATTCTACTCGTTCCCGGCATTAGGCAAGGACCTTACACAGTAACTCCACCTTTCCTTCTCATCTGGTGAGAGGCCAGGCCGGCAGGCCGAATTGGCAATGCAATCAAACCAGATAACCACTATCGTTGACCAATCTTTCATTTCTGCATACCCCTGCGTTTGCGGGCAAGACCCTGCGCTTTGTACTCATTCTTACCTCAGGCACCGTTCGGATCTCCGGAACTGTGCCTGCAGACAACGCCAGAGCCGACTCACGAGAGTGCACCCTGCGCTGTTATGCCAAGAAATAGTGAGAGCCGCCCACGATATCAAGGGGAAAGGCGAAACCCGGCGACTTGCCGCGCTCATCGCCGCCGGGTCTCTCATCGTCCATGGACACCGTCGGCTCGACTGCCCACCATAGTTCAACAAGAACTCTGGTGGCCGGCAGACTTGGTGGTCGACCAGAAACCGTTACGACATCAACCGGTTCACATCAACCCGACGACTCGTGCGGCCATTGTTCGTCAGTGTCGCTATCCACTCGTCGAGATCCTCGGCCCGGAACCGCACGAGGTTTCGCAGCTTGACGTGCGGGATATACTCCTGACTCGTCCACTGGTAGATCGTGGACTTCTTCACGCCGAGCAGGTCGGCCGCTTCTTGCGGGGTCAGGAGTTTATTCATTGTAGCTACCCCCTTGCCGCCGGCGGTGCTTTTCCACTACAGCCAGAATCTCCTTAGCCATCTCCGTGTTGACTTCGCCGGAACCGGATGCATCGCCGGGATGAAAGTCCATTGTTCTGATGATTCCATCTACCTCCACGGCTTCCAGGCGCCCGTAGCTCGTCAAGGTCGTGGCGATATGCTCGTGGCCGAAGTTCTGGCTAATGGCGCGAAGCTGCTCGGCCGTCCGGCAATGGCGCATGGCGATGTGGAAGGCAGCATGCCGGAACGAGTGCGGATGGTAGTATTCGAGCCCGGCTTCGGCGGCCCGCCTCTTGAGGATTTCTCGGATCGGACCGGTGCCTTTCCAGAACACCGGCTCGACACCGATCGCTGAGAAGCAGAGCCCGTCGGCCTGTTCGATCTTGCTCCGTGGGAAGAGCGGATCGGCAGGGCCGAAGAGCTTGACCGTAATCAAGTACCTTGCCCAGTCCCGCACGTACCCGATCAACCGGTCGTCAAAAGCCATCAGGGTGGTGACAATCGTCTTGCTGAACTTCGTCTGAACCCCGGCGTTCGGGTCTTGACTAACCACCAGGCTATCGACATTCAGACACCCAAGGGGCAGTGTCGCAACCGCCTGATCTCGCATGGCGCTGACCAGAAGGAAGGCAATCAGGGCCTGATCCCGCCGGTCGATGTCGGTCTGAGGACTGATGGAGCCGGTGAGCTGGAGCACGTATTCCAGCGTCGGGCACCGGACCGGCCGGGACGCGACCACTTTTTGTACCGCCTTCTTGTCGAGGGCAAGGTATGCGACGTCGTCGAGGCTGATCCTCGATTTGTAGCCCGCCTGCCCGGACAGCCAGGTAAAGAACGCCCTGAGATATCGCAGGGTATGGTAGACCGTTCCGGGAGAGAGCGCCCGACCACCCGTTCCTTCCTCCAGCCATCGCTTGAACCCCACCGCGCGGGCGCGGTTGAACTTGCGGAAGTCCTCCCGGCCCGAGTATTCTTCGTAGCGGCAGATGGCTTGGTTGTAGGCGTCGATGGTCGATTCCGCCAGCCCATCCGCTTCGTCCAGCCGCTCGAAATACCGCCGTTTGATCTTGGCGTTGGCCACGTTAGTTTGCATGATACCCCTCCCTGCTCAAGTCAGTCTCCACGCAGTTACCGGCAGCACCCCATAAACGTCCATTACGCAGCGCGAGTATCGCCTCCCAAACCGAGCCCAAGAGCTTCTTCCGGGTGGCAAACCGCGTGAGGAGGCAGTCGCAAATGGGGCACTTTCCCTTGATCAAAGCGAACTCATCGTCGCGTCCCATCCGGCGGCCATCCCATTCAATGCGGAGGTCCCGGAGGTTCGATTCCCTCGCCGCCCGGCATCTGGGGCAGTAGAACTCAGAGGGCCGGAGGGGGCAGCTCCTCCTTTTGCGTCGGTCGGCGGCAAACCGCCTGACTTCCTCGCCCAGGAAGAGCAAGGGTCGGTCGCCTGGATTGATCGGGGACATGCCGTCTCGATGCCACACCTGAACGGTGCGGACATGGACGCCCAGCACGCGGGCCAGTTCGCGCATGGTGTAGCTCCTGCGGAGTTTCAGGAGCCGGGTTGGATGGTTTCGTCGCCTTTTCATCGCTTCACCAAACAAGGAGCGGCCCGGAAGGCAGGTTTGACTGTGGAAGAACCCTCCGGGCCGCGTCCGTACCGGATTGCTGTGGTTTGGTGTCAAACCATTTGCCTTCCGGTCGCTATTGGCGAAAAATCCGGTTGACCCTTGAAAAAGGTCGACAAAAGCCACGGCCATGGTCGTAAGCGACTGTGGCTGAACGAATTTGCTGGTGAAAAAAAGTGGGCGATTACGGGCGTGAAGATTCCGAAATTTCGGAATGTGAGCCACCACGGAAGGAGACGTCCCGGATCGTGAACTTGGTTACGTAGCCGGAGACCCTCGTGTAATTGGCAATCGGCGGGTCCTTCAGGCCAAATATCCGGCAGAGCCTCGCCTTCAGCGCCTGAACAGCCTTCTGGAGCCCCTCACTGGACTTGTTGCTCTCCCAGTAAATCTGGCCGCCCTGCGCCGCAAAAGCCTCAAGAAGCCGCCACTGGTTGGTGAACCGGTCGGTCTTGCGGCGATCGACAAACCCGAGCTCGTAGGCGCTGTAAGATTTCGTTATCCCGCGGCACGTGACTCGGAGCGTTTCCCGGGAAGTGATCTCGATCGTGATCTCCTCCCAGCCGGCCCCCTCGGGCGTCGGAAACGGTCGGAATGGCAGTTCTGCAGTAGGCTTGCGGCACGCTCCTTCGGTCAGGATGCCCAGAAGCGAGTCTGGGTCGATCTGCCCCAGCCGGATGGCGTCCGCACGGGCTCTGATCTGGGCGTTGATGACCTCCCCGACCTGCCGAGCGTGGCGGTGCAGCAATTCGAATATCCTGAGTGGCTTTTCGACCCCTTTCCCGTCAACGTACGGCAAAACCGATGAGAGCCGCTCGTGATGCGTCCAGAACTGAACCTCGTCCATCTGCTCCAGTTCGCGGTTGTGACGGATGAGCGATTCGACCATTGTCCGCTCCGTCGGTTTCGTCTTCTTGGGGAGAGGACCATTGAAGATATCCGTCACATACTTATGCCCGGGGTCGTACGTCTCCAACTCGTTATGCGCCGTGGAGATTCTCCGGTCCACACACTGGGAACAGACGCCGCAGTGGGGGTGCTCTTTCGTGGTGCCGTGGGTGTGGGTGCAACTCTTGGATAGACCCACCAACTCAGACTGGCCGGCCTCCTTGATCACTCGCACTATATCCGACTTCGTTTTCCAGAAGTACGGATTGTCGACCTCGAAAGGCCGGCCGGTGACGGCGGTCAGGAGCCGGGCGTAGCCGTGAAGCGTTCTCGGATGAGTCGTGCGGCTGGCTCTGGCGCCCACCACCTGTTCCACCGGAGCGAGATTGATGCTCGTTATCCCGTTCTCGTAAAAGCAAATGCGGTCCATATCGTGCATGATGGCCACGGCGGCCGCCAGCATGGCGTACAGAAACGACCTGGCGCGTTGTGTGGTGTCGCTTCCGGTTGCCCCGCGCCGGTTCACCCATACCGGAATGTGCACCGCCTGACCTCCGCGACCGCCCAGCGCTTGCAGTCTCCTGACAATTTCCCGCTGGCGACTGTCGACAGGAGCGACCGAGCGATGACTCACCAACGCCAGTTTCCTGCCGTGGTTGACGAGTCCGTCAACCGCGCCGGCGAGCGAGTCGAGGCCGCCCGAGAACAGCATGACCTCATCCGGTGGAAACCACGGCCCGTCCCGGTTGAAGTCAATCAGCAGGTTGATCGGGATTTCTCTGGTCAGTTGCGCGAATTTGAAGTCCCAGCGGTCGTCCGACAGGAAGTTGAGTGTCTCGCTGAGCGCCTTCTGCACCGCCGGCCTGGTCCAAATGTCAAGACGTCTCACCGGGATATGGAGCTCAAAATTGCGGTACCAGTCGCTGCCATGGCGGCGTTGCTTGGGACCGCCTCTGGATACCGCCTGATCCGCGCTGTAGACATAGGCGCCGATCTCAAGCATATCGAGACAAATATCCGGGATATCGCGGCCTATGGGCTCACTGATGTTATCGAGCCTGAAATTGACGTTGCCGGTTTCCGGATGCCAGTCCAGTGGAATGACGTTGAGGTAATCCGCGGGGTCTCGATCCCCGGCCCGTTCGCCCCCGCACTCGAAGAGAAAGGCTCTATCCCCCGTGCCCATGGCCGTTGCCTCGCTGGAGTTCGCCGGAGATTTTCTTGAAAGCTACATGGGCGTAGCGGGAGACGTTTTGGCGGGTAATCCCTTCCTGATAACTGGTCTTGGCAAACCAGCCGGGGGTGAATTCGTCTGCAATGCGGACCGATTGCCGAACCCAGGTGTCAAACGCCCGATTGAAAGCCGTATGCTCATCTATGCTCCGAAAGCGGGAGCCGGGGCCGCCGACGTGGCGGGCCAGCTCGCGGCTGAGGTAGTACGCGAGGTAGCGGCGGGTGAACACCGAGTAGAACTCGTGCATGAGGCCCTTGAAGCGCGATCCGGTCAGTTGACGCCGGACTACTTCCTGGGCTGTCCGGGGAGGGGCGGCGAGCAGCGACGGCAGCTCGGCCGCAGTCTGGCGCATGAGTGACTCGCCGAAACTGTTGACGGCGATTTCCTGGAGGTCGGTACGATTCGAGAACCGGCGGAAAGAATTGTCGATGCGTGACCGGAGGCTGGCCAGGAGCTCAAGTGCGGAGGCATCCGAACCGACCTCAAACCCCACCACCTGCAACCTGTCAACGAAGTCAACCGTCTTGGCCGATTCGGCAAACTTGAATATCTCGGTGAGAGCCTCGGTGAATCCGGGATCGTTGGGGATGTGCCGGAAACTGACAAGGGCGGCCTCGAAGCTGGCCTTGGCGATCTCAGTCAGAGAGCCCTCGCCCTCCAGCAGCTTGACTACCTCCCGCCACCTATGGGTCTGGGGCAGAATACCCAGACGGACATTGCCCACCGGTGTGTCACCTCCTTATCCTAAATATACGCCGTAAAGGCAATTGTGGCAATCACTTTCTGCCGATCGGATTGTCACCTATTGGACGGTGAATCGGGGAGGTGACGAGGTAGCCAGTAGAGGCTCGTCGATCCGGTCGGCGGGTGCTGGAGAAGGATACGCAAAATCCGACAAACAGTATCGAAAATACAAAAGAAAATTGTTGCGAAATGGAAACATAATGGTGATATTTTTGTTGCAGTATGCGAAATACAATTGATGAGGCGATTGTGAAGCGGAAACTTGGCGAGATTGCAGACATCCAGCTCGGATATCCTACCAAGGGGAGGGTCAAACCGATCAACGGGAGCCCGTTCAGGCTCGTCCAGATCAAGGATTTCGATGAGGATCGGAATCTACAGGTCGAAAGGCTCACCCCTTTTGAGCCGCCGCGGCATCCCTCCGCGTTCCTGCTCCAGCCGGGAGATGTCCTGTTTCTGTCACGCGGGCACGACAACTGGGCCGTTTTCATGGGCAGGAATATGGGAAATCTGATCCCGGTCGCCTACTTTTTTATCATTCGCCCAAACACCGGCGAGGTCCTGCCCTCCTTTCTCGCCTGGTATCTCAATTCTCCTCCAGCGAAGGTGTTCATGGAATCCCTCGCACGACGGGGCAGCCACATGCCGGTGGTGCCAAAGTCGGCGCTGGTCGACCTTCCGGTCGATGTGCCGCCGATGCCTGTTCAGCAGGCTATTGCCGAACTGGACCGGCTCGGAAGGTGCGAGCGGCAGATCGAGAAGCGGTTGGCGGAACGGCGGGCTCTGCTGGTGTCTCGGATCACCCTTCAAGCGGCACGTAATCACTCCAAATAGAGGACACAACTATGGCGAAAGAGGTCAATCAGAAGGAAATCAACGATATCGTTTGGAAAGCATGCGATACGTTCCGCGGGGCTATCGACCCAGCGGAGTACAAGAACTATATCCTCACAATGCTCTTCATCAAGTACGTGAGCGACTGGTGGAAGGACAAGCGGGAGGAATACCAACGGAAGTACAAGGGCGACACCGGCCGGGTGGAGCGGGCCCTGTCGCGAGAACGTTTCATCCTGCCGAAGGGCTGCGATTTCGACAGTCTGTACAAGAAAAGGAACGCCGCCAACGTGGGCGAGGAGATTGACAAGGCGTTGGCGGCAATTGAAGACGCCAACAAGACGAAGCTCGAAAACGTCTTCCGGAACATCAGCTTCAACAGTGAGGCAGCCCTTGGGGAGGCCAAGGAGCGCAACCGACGGCTCAAGCACCTGCTCGATGATTTCAACGACAGCCGGCTTGACCTGCGCCCAAGTGTGATCAGCGACCACGATGTGATCGGCGACGTGTACGAATACCTGATCGAGAAATTCGCCGCCGGAGCAGGCAAGAAAGCAGGCGAGTTCTACACCCCCCGGCAGGTGTCGCGCCTCCTCGCGAAGCTCGTCAACCCGAAACCGGGGGCGCTGATACTCGACCCGGCGTGCGGGTCGGGGTCGCTGTTGATCCGGGTGGCCAACGAGATCGGGAACGACAACTATGCGCTGTTCGGGCAGGAGAACAACGGTTCGACCTGGGCGCTCTGCCGCATGAACATGTTCCTGCATAACAAAGACAGCGCCCGGATCGAGTGGTGCAACTCGCTGACCGCGCCGAAACTGGTCGAGGAAGACCGGCTGATGAAATTCGATATCGTGGTGGCCAATCCGCCGTTTTCGCTGGACAAGTGGGGGTACGACGAAGCCCGGGTGGATATCTACAACCGGTTCCACCGGGGAATCCCGCCGAAAAGCAAAGGGGATTACGCCTTCATCAGCCACATGATCGAGTCGGCGGTCGAGGGCAGAGGGCGCATTGGCGTGATCGTCCCGCACGGGGTGCTGTTCCGCGGCGGGGCGGAAGGGCGCATCCGGCAAAAGCTGATCGAGGAAAACCTGCTCGATGCGGTGATCGGGCTGCCGGCGCAGTTGTTTTTCGGCACCGGGATACCGGCGGCGATCCTCGTGTTCGACAAGGGGCGGGGGGAGAAGACCGATGTGCTGTTCATCGATGCCAGCCGCGAATACGAGGACGGCAAGCGACAGAACAAGCTGCGGGATCAGGATATCGAAAAGATCGTGGCATCCTACCGGAGGTACGAGACCGTCGAAAAGTACGCGTACCGGGCGACCATCGAGGAGATCCGGGAGGCGGAGTACAACCTGAATATTCCCCGGTACGTGGACACGTTCGAGGAGGAGGAGGAGATCGATATCGAGGCGGTGCAGAAAGAGATAGACGAGCTGGAGCGCCAGTTGGCCGAGACGCGGGCGCAAATGAGGGCGTATCTGAAGGAGTTGGGGTATGGGGGGTAGGTTTCAGATACTCTCTCTGGATGGCGGTGGTATCAAAGGGATCTTCTCGGCGGCAGTTTTGGCCGCCATTGAGGACGATCTTGGAACGA
Source organism: Candidatus Zixiibacteriota bacterium (assembly GCA_017999435.1). Lineage (NCBI taxonomy): Bacteria > Pseudomonadati > Candidatus Zixiibacteriota > Candidatus Zixiibacteriota bacterium. The sequence continues at coordinate 316,707 of JAGNLV010000003.1, read as the reverse complement.
CGATAGTGAACCACTTCGATCTGGTTGTGGGGACATCGACAGGCGGGATAATAGCTCTCAGCCTTGGAATCGGCATGAGCCCCCGAGAGATCGTCGAGTTCTACGTTCAAGAAGGGCCGAAGATTTTTCCGCAGAGTTTTCGCACCTCAGGGCGTTTGTTCACGCGAAAATACGGCTCCGAACCATTGGCCTCCGCGCTGAAGGCCTGTTTCGGAGAAAGGCGATTGGCCGATAGTCAGAAACGGCTCGCTATACCCTCATACAACCTCGATGCCGACGAAGTTTACATTTTTAAGACCGCGCACCACACGCGCTTTCAGCGGGACTATAAGGTCCCGATGTGGAAAATAGCCCTCGCAACGAGTTCGGCACCTACATACTTTGGCGTCTGTCGAGAGGTCGATTCCATCCGCTTGATCGACGGCGGTGTTTGGGCGAACAACCCAGTTGTTGTTGGTATTGTCGAGGCAATAGGTATCTTGCAGCAGCCTGTTGAGTCGTTACGCGCTTTTAGTCTCAGTACAACTTCCCCGATCCAGAAGAAACCAGAATCACTAAGTAACGGTGGTTTTTGGCAGTGGCGAAAAGCTGCCGTCGACGTAATCTTGCGGGGGCAAAGTGTGGGTGCCCACGGTCAAGCTTCGCTTCTACTCGACAAGGACAGGTACCTGAGATGTGATCCACTCGTTCACGACGAACTGTTTGCTCTGGACAAACTAACGGCTGAAGGCCTATTGTCGAACGCTGCCCACACAAGTCGTCACCTAACGCCGGAGTTCAAGCGAATGTTTTCGGCACACATGGCATCCCCTTTTGTGCCGTGCCACACGATAACACCTGTTTCAGGAGAGGTTAAATGAGCACAAATGATAACATCCCGATGAATGAAGTTCTCAGCCAGATGGCCGCTGAGCTTGATATTTCGGAAACTGACTTCAACAAAGCGGTTGGACACTACGAAGCTATAGGGGACTGGCTGGGGCGAGATGGCTCCTCCATAGCCGTTCTTAAGCCCAATATCTATTCTCATGGATCCTTCCGCTTGGGCACGATTGTGAGACCGATCGGGGATGATCCGGAGTACGACATCGACTTAGTGTGTCGTTTAGAGGTCAACTCGCAGAATACCAAACCGGCACAGCTGAAGAGACTCGTGGGCGACCGGCTTCGAGAGAACGAACGGTACCGAGACATACTCGTGGAGAAGAACCGCTGCTGGCAAATCAAGTACGCCGGGGCATTCCACTTGGATATTTTACCCGCCACCCCCGATGGTCAAATGGGTTCCGACGCCATTCTCATACCCGACAAGCGTCTATCATGTTGGAAGTGCAGTAATCCAAAGGGATATGCAGTCTGGTTCATGAACCGAATGAGGCCTCAGTTCGAAAGCCAGAGGAAAGCACTGGCAGCAGCAAGGGGCGTCCATATAGATCAGGTCCCCGAGTTCTCCGTCAAGACGCCCCTCCAGAAGGCGATCCAGCTTCTCAAGCGACACCGAGACATCAGGTTCGGCGGACACCAGTGGGAAGAAGCGAAACCGATTTCCATGATTATCACGACACTGGCCGCCCTCGCATATCTGGGTGAGCCGGATGTCCATTCTGCACTCACAAACATCGTGGACGCTTTGGCCGCTTACACACCATTGCTTGCGCACGGTCAGGTGCGGGAGCGGTTTGCGGGAGAGAGAATACTGACGAGGGACGCTGGCGGCCGATGGTACATCCCTAATCCGATCAATCCCGCTGAGAACTTCGCTGACAAGTGGCATGAGGCCGATAACTTGGGTGCCAGGGCTTTCTTCCAGTGGATCCAATGGATAAAAGCCGATTTGACCGCTCTCGGTATGCCGAACAGAACCGAAAACGAGAAGGTTCTGCAGAAAGCCTTCGGAGCCAGTGTCGCCAATAAGGTAATGGAGAGCTACAACCAACCGGCAGTACCACAATTTCGCATCTCTCATCCGAGTAAACCATGGTCGCCACGCTGATACAAGAAGAATTGGTCCAACTGGTGATCGGTCAATTTGCGGGACTGCATGCCCAGTTTCCCGAACTTCGGCTAAAGGTAGCCGAAGACGGATCTGTCCAGATCGTCGGTCGCTTAGCCTTTTCGGCGGAACATGGCGGCATCGAAATCAAGGACGCGTATGACGTTCTCCTGCGAGTGCCTTCTGACTATCCGCGCCGAATCCCATCTGTTTTTGAAACAGGGGGCCGAATATCAGAAGATCACCACAAGTATGATGATGGGTCGCTCTGCCTCGGAGTCCCGCTCGATCTTCGCCGGAGGTTTGCAGCCAATCTGACACTGTTGAGATTCGTCGAAGAAGCCGTTGTCCCATATCTGTATGCTTACTCGTATGTCGAGCAACGGGGAGAAATGCCGTTCGGTGAATGGTCGCATGGCCTTCGCGGAATCCTGGATTTCTACCGAAGCGAGTTTTCCACGGAGGATGACTTGATCGTGTTAGGGTTGCTGCGCATACTGGCAGACGACGATTACCGGGGACACCAACCGTGTCCCTGTGGAAGCGGCCATAGATTGCGAAACTGTCATGGTCACAAGCTCCGGGAGCTCCAGGCTCTTCAATCACCGGATGGATTCCTCCTTGAATACCTTGATGCCGGAAACATGATAGCTGGCTCTGGCATACAGATACCGCCTGAGTCTATCAGCAAGAGAGTCACAAAGTACTTGAAAGAGAAACACCATGAGATCTGACCACCTATCCACGTGGAACAATACGTCCCGTCCCGCGAAGTCATCCCATGCAGTTGATCAGTCGGGCAGGAGCGAGATAGGATGGCACGCACCTGCAGTGATGCGGGAGTATCTGAAGGAGTTGGGGTATGGTGCCTAAGGGGTGGAAGCAGCTGGAACTAGGTGAAATCGCGACGATCATCTCGGGCGGGACACCAGGCAAAGGGAAGGCAGATTTCTGGGGGGGGAGCATTCCGTGGTACACGGCGAAAGACTTGAAGTGGTTCAGACTGAGGGATTCGCTCCACCACCTCACCGAACTGGGGAGCCGGTCAGGCGCGCGGAAAGTGCCCGGAAATACGATTCTAATCCTCGTGCGTGGCATGACCTTACACAAGGACGTCCCGGTTGGATTGACCCCCTGCTCGTCAACATTCAATCAGGACCTCAAAGCGATAAGTGGCAGAACCGGGGTTAGCAACGACTACCTGGCCTACTTCTTGGCCTTCCGGAAACACGTGTTGCGTGGTTTTGTAGACCACTCGGGTCACGGAACTGGGAGGCTGCAAAGCGATTATCTGAGAAACCTGCCAATCTTGGTTCCACCTCCGACCGAGCAACAACAGATAGTTAGCATTCTCGCGCGATGGGACTTGGCGATTGAGCAGGTGTCGAAGTTGATTGGCGCCAAGACCCGGCTCAAGAAAGGTCTGATGCAGCAACTGCTGACCGGGAGGCGGCGGTTTCCGGGGTACGAGGCGTGCACGTGGAGGAAAGTGAAGCTTGGTGAGGTCTTTTCAGAGAGGTCTGAATCGAACAGACAGGACCTTCCCTTGCTCTCCGTAACCTCGGACCGGGGCATCATCCCGAGAGATGAGGTTGACCGGAAGGACACATCGACAGATGACAAGAGCGCGTACAAGCGAATCGCCCGAGGCGACATCGGTTACAACACCATGCGCATGTGGCAGGGTGTTTCAGCTTTGTCGGAACTGGAGGGAATTGTCAGCCCTGCGTACACCGTAGTAACACCAGGGCCTGATGTTGATGCCTTGTTTGCCGCATACTTCTTCAAGTTTCCGCCGATGGTTCATCGTTTTCGGCGGTTCTCGCAAGGTTTGGTCGACGATACACTGAACCTTAAATACAACAGTTTCGCGCACATCAGGGCCGAACTGCCTTCAGTTCAGGAGCAGCGAAAGGTAGGTGACGCTCTCCTCTCGGTAGATAAGTCCATTGCCTCGATGATCGAACTGAAAGGTCGCTTGCAGGAGCAGAAGCGCGGCCTGATGCAGGTGCTACTGACGGGCAGGGTGCGAGTTGGAGGAAAGGCAGGGCAGCATAAGTGATAGAACCTTTGATGGAAACGCTGTTTAACCGGGGGCCTCTTGCCACCATCCTTGACAAGAATCGACAAGAAGCCGTGGACCACGTGCAGAAGATTCCGCGCGAGCAGTTTTCTTGCAGCATGGACGATGTGGTTTTGGCTCATGTTATGTCCAAGCTGCAGCACGAACCTTTATGCCTGCACCGGCAGCTGTTCACTTGGGATATCGATGACGGGCGAATCAGTGGCTGGGATGGCTCGTCGGTCAGCGGAGTCCGCGCACGCGTGACCCTGCCATTCACAGGCGATTTCCAGTTATGGTACTATCTCCCGAACACCCACCGGTCAGTGATTCCCCGAGCTCAAGTTCAGACAGACGGCTTTCCGAGTGGAGCAGGTGCACTGGTGATCATAGTCGAAGTGCCTGACGACAGGGCAGAGAGGGACCTCGCCGGTGAAATCAAGTCAGTAATCGACAACATCGAATATCATGTTGATCAGGTGCGGGGTCAAATCGAGCGTCACAACGAGGTTTTGCAGAGGGATGTTCGCCGCGCGATAACGGCGCGACGCAAGAAGCTGGCACTGTATTCGACTGTGGCAAAAACAATTGACATACCGCTGGAGCGCAAGGAGGGGGCTCCCACCTTCCATCCATTGGAGGTGAGACGAAAGCCCGTCGTGCCTCTCTCGAACAGCCCCAAGGGCCAGGAGGAACGCGGACTCACCGATGAGGCCTATGAGGACATCCTGTCAATCCTTCGCCATATGGGGCGAACGCTCGAATCACTGCCATCGGCCCCCTCCAAACTTGATGAGGAGGAGCTTCGGGACTTCCTGCTGGCGAGCCTCAATGCGGTCTACAAGGGGCAGGCCACCGGTGAGACGTTTCGCCGGAATGGGAAAACCGATATATTGATCACGGCTGAGAATCGGGAGGCGTTTGTGGGTGAATGTAAGGTCTGGTACGGACCGAAGACGGTGGGCGATGCTATCAACCAGATGCTGGGATACCATACATGGCGGGACTGCAGATCGGCACTCATTGCGTTCAATAAGCATTACGCTGGGTTCTCGACGATACAGAAGAACCTGCCCGAACTACTCATGAAGCATCCGAATTTCGTTTCTGACTTGGGGACAAAACAGCCCGGCGAATGGCGGCTTCGATTCAAATTGGCAGATGATCCAGGGCGGTTCGTGGCGGTGCATGTGTTCCTCTTCGATCTCTACGTTAAGCCGAACAAGAAGAAGATGGGGAGGGAGAAGGATGAATCCTGACCAACTGCGCATAGACGAGATGCGGACCTCCCAGGTACCGGCGCTCCAACTGCTGATCAACCTCGGATTCCAGTACATACCGCCGGCAGAAGCGGTTGAGTTACGCAACGGGCGGACGTCGGAGGTGATCCTCGAACCGATCCTCGTTGACCAACTCCGGACACTCAACTGCATCGAGTTCAAGGGGCGCACCTACCCGTTTACGGAAGGGAATATCCTGACGGCGGTGCAGGCGCTCAAGGACTACCTGTACGACGGCTTGATTCGCACCAATGAGAAGCTGTACGAACTTTTGACCTTAGGCAAGAGCCTGCCGCAGTCAATCGACGGCGACACCAAGCATTTCAGTCTGCACTATATCGACTGGGAGCGGCCGGAGCGGAATGTCTACCACTGCACGGCGGAGTACGAGGTCGAGCGGACGGGGGTAAAGCAGGAGCGGTACCCCGATATCGTGCTGTTCGTCAATGGCATTCCACTGGCGGTAATCGAGTGTAAGTCTCCGTCGATCCAAACCAAAGACGGCCTGCCGGTCGACCAGGCGGTGTCACAACAGATACGCAATCAGAAGGACGACCAGATTCCCGGGCTGTTTGTCTACACGCAACTTCTCCTCGGCGTAGCGCAGAACGCCGCCAAGTACGGGACAACCGGCACACCGGCGCAATTTTGGGCGGTTTGGCGGGAGGATTTCAGCAAGGACGCGGAACGGCAGCTGGCGACGCTGGTGAACAAGAGCCTGTCACCGGAAGAAAATGACGCGCTGTTCATGCGTCCGTTCAACGTGACGCGACAGCACTTCGAGGAGCAGGACAAGGCGGGGGGACGACTGGTGTCGGCGCAGGATCAGGCGATCTACTGCCTGTGCCGTCCGGACAGGCTGCTGGAACTGGCGTACCGGTTTGTGCTGTTCGATGCCGGCACAAAGAAGATTGCGCGGTATCAGCAGTATTTCACGGTCCACCGGATCATGGAGCGGGCGCACGAGCGGCTGCCGGAAGGGAATCGGAAGGGAGGCGTGGTGTGGCACACCCAGGGGAGCGGGAAGTCACTGACGATGGTGATGCTGGCCAAGGCGCTGGCGCTGGATACGGAGATCCTGAATCCGCGGATTGTCCTGGTGACCGATCGAGTCGATCTGGACGACCAGATCTGGGGGACGTTCCGCAACTGCGGCAAAGAAGTGGTGCAGGCACGGACGGGGCCGCATTTGATTCAGCTTCTTCGCAAGGGGAGAGAAGAGATCATCGCCACCGTGATTGACAAGTTCGATGCCGGGGTGGGACGGGACGAGGTCCCGGTGGAGGACGACAATATCTTCGTGCTGGTTGATGAGGGCCATCGGACGCAGTACAGGGTGCGTCACGCGAAAATGCGGCTGGTGTTGCCGAAGGCCTGCTATATCGGTTTCACCGGCACGCCGGTGGCGCGGAAGGAGAAGAACACGATCCAGAAGTTCGGGGGGCTGATCCAGCCGATCTATACTATGACGGACGCGGTCAAAGATAAGGCGGTGGTGCCGCTCCTGTACGAGGGGCGGCAAGTTGACTTGTACGTCTCGAAGGAGGAAATCGACAGTTGGTTCGACAAAATGACGAGGGGGCTTTCAGACAAGCAGAAGGCCGACCTCAAGAGGAAGTTCTCGACTACGGAACAGCTCAACAAGGCGGAACAGCGGGTGGCGAGGATCGCCTGGGATGTGAGCGTGCACTACAGCACTACATGGAAGGGCACCGGACTCAAGGGGCAGTTGGTCGCGCCGGATAAGGCGACGGCGCTCTTGTACAAGCGGTATCTCGATGAGTTCGGGATGGTGACCTCGGAGGTGATAATATCCGGGCCGGATGACCGCGAGGGGGAGACCGATGTCGACGAGAGGAATACGTCGGAGGTGGTGGAGTTCTGGCGGAAGATGATGAAGCGGTTCGGGTCGGAGAAGGACTACAACCGGGAGTTGATCAAGGAGTTTGGGTCGGAGGAGGGGTTCGATATTGTGATCGTGGTGTCCAAACTGCTGACCGGGTTCGACTGCCCGCGGAATACGATTCTGTACCTGACCCGTCCGCTCAAGGAGCATACGTTGTTGCAGGCGATCGCACGGGTGAATCGGCTGCACGAAGGAAAGAATTTCGGGTATATCATCGACTACCGGGGCATCCTGAAGGAACTGGATTTTGCACTCGATCTGTATGGGGATCTCGATGAATTTGATCGCGCGGATCTGCAGGATCTGGTGACCGATGTCGGGGCTGAGACTGCCAAGTTGCCGCAGCTTTACTCGGACCTGTGGGATGTGTTCAAGGGAGTGAAGAACAAGCAGGATGTCGAGGCGATGCAGCGGCACCTTGAGGACGAGGAACGGCGGTTGAAGTTCTATGACCGGTTTTCGGATTTCGCACGGACGCTCGGGATCGCGATGTCGTCGGAGAAGTTTCTGCGGGATACCGATCAGAAAGAACTCGACCGGTACCGGACCGATCTCAAGTATTTCAAAAACCTGCGGTATGCGGTGGCGCATCGGTTTGCCGAAACGGTCGATTTTGGGGAGTATCAGGAGCGGATTGCCAAGCTCGTGAACACTTATGTCGGAGCGGGCGAGGTCGAGCAGGTGGTCAAGCCAGTTGATATATTCAACACCGACAAGTTTCGAGAGGAGGTCGACAGGGTGGTCGAGCCGGCTGCCAAGGCCGATACGATAGCGCACCGAACGCTGCGCACGATTCACGAGCGGTGGGCGGAGGACCCGGCGTTCTACGAGAAGTTCTCGAAGATGCTGGAGGCAGCAATCGAGGCGTTCCGGAAGGAATGGATTTCGGCCGCCGAGTACCTCAAGCAGGCTGCGAGTATCATGGAATCGGTGCGGAACAGAACCGGTGACGAGATTCCGGATGAATTGCAGAGGGAGGATGTGGCAAAGGCGTTGTACGGGGTGATTCGGCGAATTGTCGAGCGGTACACCGCGGATGGAGCCAACGCGTCGCGGGTAAGCGCTGAGGCGGCGTTAAAGATGGACCGGGTTCTGGAGAAACTACGTATCACCAACTGGACCACCAACAGTGACCGTCAGAACCAGATGCGGACCGAGATGGAAGATGTGCTATTCGAGATCAAAGACCGTCATGGATTTGAGCTCAGTTTCGAGGATATCGACAAGATCATGGATGACTGCATTGATGTGTTCAAAGTGAGGCGGCCGTGAGTAGGCGTAAGATCAAGTATTCTGGCGGGCGGCATGCGATCCAATACGGGCTGCGGCGGATCGAGTACGATTTGACCTATGGTGACCGCCAGGATCTGGCGATCAGTGTGCATCCGAACTTGAGGGTGTCGGTGAAGGCCCCGATCGGCAAGGCGCCGGCGGAAGTGAAGAAGCGGGTGCTGCGTCGGGCGCGGTGGATTGTCCGACAGTTGGTGGATTTCGAGCGGTTTCAGCCACTGCCGACAGAGCGGCAGTATGTCAGTGGGGAGACCCATCTGTACTTGGGTCGGCAGTACCGGTTGAGAGTGATCGAGGGCCATGAAGACGAGGTCAAGCTGGTCGGGGGGTACATAGAGGTACGGACCGGACAGAAAGCAAGTCGGGAGAGAGTGAGGCGGATGGTAATCGGCTGGTTCACGCAGCATGCGAAGGTGGCGCTGGAACGGAGGTTGGACCAGTGCGTGTTGACTGCAAATCGGGCCAACCTGCCCCGCCCGCCGATCCGGTATCGGCCGATGAAGCGTCGGTGGGGCAGTTGCACCAAGAACAACCGAATTACGTTGAACCTTGAGTTGGCCAAGGCCCCGGTGCACTGCATTGACTACGTCATCATGCACGAGCTGTGCCACCTGCGATACAAAAACCACAGCCGCGGCTTCTGGCGGCTGCTGTCCCGGTTGATGCCGGATTGGGAGAAACGGAAGATGCGGTTGGAGCACGTGGTAGTGTGAGCAGACCATCGGTTTGAAGGTTTCCGATGTCCGTAGGTGACAAATCGGACTATTCCTCGTTGACTATGCGTTCAGGCGGCACTTTTGGCTTGACAAATCCTGACAATCTGTGGTTAATTAATCAGATGCAGTTGGCCGAGCGATCAGCTACGGTTGGACGGGCGCAGGAGAAATCCTTCGGCCACCTATCGGTTTGAATGACACCAGCGAGACGGTCAACGGATTACGTATGAGTAGTTTCAGACTCAGTCGACGGTTCTGGTTTAGGCATCGGTGATCTATCCGGTATTTCTATGTGGAGGTGAGCACCGTCCGAGTGAGTGGCGGGGTCGACGGCTTGCCAGAACAGATGTCGTTGGCGGATGACCAGCAGGTCGGAGGCGACAGTTGGTGTTGGCAGGTATGAACCGAGGGATTGTCTCTTGCTGAAACAGGCCTCATCGGGACGGCGACTAAGATATTGATTCTGGGAGAACTTTTGGCGTTGGCGGATCCTTCAGCTGAGGTGAGGTAAGTTATGAAGCGACTGGTCGTAGGGCTATTGTTAGTAGTGATGGGGCTGGCGATCGGGTCGCCGGCGGTCGAGAGCCGAGCATGGGACCCGCAGAATCCGCCACCATGGATTCCGCTGGAGGCGGCGCCAAGTCGGTCGAGTGGGGACGATGGCGGTTGGGGCGGCATCGAGACGACGCACAAAGGGAGCCATATTTGCTCGTATTTCGATCGGTGCGTCTGGAAGTGGCTGATTTCCCCGTTTTTCCCAACTTTTCGCGAATCTTCAAAGCCAAGGCCGGCAGTAGTTACGGAGGGGGCCGATGAAGAGCCATCTGCGCCAGCTGGATGTAATTGAGGAGTTGATTGCTGCCGGTAAGATCCGGGAGGCTCAGGGCCAGCTGGATAAGATTGACACTGACTCCGTTCCCGAGAACGAGCGGGGATTGTACTACCTTCTGGGTGCCGAAGCCGCGATGCACGCGGGAGTGTATTCTCCGGAGGCAATCGAAAAAGCCATTGTGTTGTTGCGTTACCACCCGGACACCCGTCTATTCGCCCGTGCGAAACATGTGAAGGGGTGGTATCAGGCGGCTACCGGAGAATTCCTTGCTGCGCGAGCTACTTTCATGGAAGCGTACGTACACTTCAAGCGTTGTGAAGATGAACTCAGTGCCGTAATCGCCTTGAACAGGGTAGCCTACTGCCAGTCGCAGTCCGGAGATCTTGTCGGAGCGGGAAACACCTTGGTGCAGTGTCTGGAGATGGCAAATACATTGGGAGATGTCCGTCGTGTAGCCGTTGTGGCTCACAACCTCGGGAAGATCCGAAGGATGAACGGGTGCCTCCGCGAGGCCCAGCGCATATACGCCAAGTACGCCGTGACACCCACCCCCGGCAACGCAGAATCCTATATCTACTACTGTTGCGTTGCATCTATCCCAGTGGCATTGCTGGGAAGAATCGACGAGGCACGACGAATTATCATACAGGCTAAGCCGTATGTCGACCAGTACGCGCGCGAAAACGCCGTCTACCACGAAAACCTCGGATTGATTGAGTTTCTCGGCGGGGACTTCCGCACTGCCGAACAGACGCTTCTGGCTGGCCTCGAAATCGCCCTCAAGGTGGCCGCCCGTTCCTCGCTCGTGTCCCAGAACAAACGCCTCCTTGCCGATGTCTACATTGCCAGCAAAGAGTGGGGACAGGCCGAGGTTTACGCGACCGAGGCCCTCCAGATTGCCGAGCAGATTGGTGAGCGTCCCGAAGTTGCTGCAAGCCGCAGGGCCCTGGCGCAGATTCATCACAACTGGGGCCGGCGAAAGGAAGCTCGCACATCATTCCAGCAGGCACTTGACGCGTTCGAACAGATGGAGTTCCGATATGACCTGGCGGTTACCCGCTATCTGGCAGCGATCTCCGGGCTGTGGACTCGGCGCGAGTGCGCGGCGTTACTCTACCTGGCGCGTGAGTACTTTGTATCTGAAGGGATCGATCACTTTGTGGCGGCAGTGGACGGTGCCTTCAGGAGTAGGCCACTCCCGACAGCTCCCGACGAGGATTCAGGAGGCTGCGGGGTGCCTGCGGTCATCGGTCGCAGCGACAAGATGAGAAGGTCGGTAGAAGCTGCTAAGCAGGCCGCCGCCACGGAGCTGACGGTTCTGCTCACGGGCGAGACGGGGACCGGCAAGGATTTGCTCGCTCGCTACATTCATTACCATTCCGGCCGGCAGGGTCGGTTCGTCTCGGTCAACAGCGCGGCGATTCCCGGCGAGATTATCGAGTCGGAGCTCTTCGGCTATGCCAGGGGAGCGTTCACCGGCGCTGCTGAGAATCGGCAAGGTCTGATCGAAGAAGCAAACGATGGGACGCTCTACCTGAATGAGATTGCCGACTCAAGCCCCGCGTTCCAAGCCAAGCTGCTTGAGGTGTTCGAGACTCGGCAGGTGCGCCGGTTGGGCCAGAACAAGCTGCGGAATATCACGTGTCGCCTCATTGCTGCCACTAATCACGACCTTCAGGAGCTGATAGCACGGAAGGAGTTCCGGCAGGATCTGTTTCATCGGCTGAACCAGGTACCGATTCATCTGCCACCGCTGCGCGAGCGGGCGGAGGATATCTCGCTGTTGATCGAGCATTTCCTGGTCGAGCGGGGAGTTGATGTGAAGGAACATGCCGAGGTAATAGAGCGGTTGAGCCTGTTGTGGTCGCTGAGACAGTGGCCCGGGAATGTGCGGCAGTTGCAGACGGAACTGGCGCATCTGCTGGTACAGGCGCAGCGGGACTTGTCGCGGCTGATCGATCTGGCACTGGCGAGTGAGCCCGAAGGGGAGCAGTTGCGGACGGTACTGACCGCGACGGCTTGGAATCGGCGACAGGCGGCGCGGGTGCTCGGGGTGTCCGAGGGAGCAATCCGCAAGCGTATTCAGAAACACGGGCTCTCGAAGAATTAGGCTTTCTCTGTCCGTCATTTTGCCATTCATTACCGCGGCATTGGACTCGGGGCGGCTCTCCTTCGCATGCGAACCCGGCTTGCTGCCGCGAACGTCTGCGAGCATTTCCACCCTCCCACGCCAATGCTAATCACTCAAATGCCAGCTTTAATAATTCTCCTGCGTACCAAAACAGCAGAAATGCGTACCAGATTGAGGTGTTCGCGTACTTGCAATAGCCGAGCGTGAACCAAAACGGACCGAACGCGAAAGAACTCGCGCTGGGTGCGAACTACGGCCCTTTGGATGACTTCAGTCGTCCGTCCCTTATTATCCTTTCAGATTCCTAATACCGTTGGCGTCAAGCGGTTGAAAAAGCAGCTCGTCAGTTTCACTCGATTTGGCACACTGTTTGATGTGCGGTCTTGCACAAAGGCATAATGAGTGTGTCGGGCTCCCATTGATACGTGTGGGCCACGAGCAGGACGCTTATGACCGAAGAAGTCGTGTCAGAGGATTAGAAATGAAAGCCAGTGCCTTGAGATCAGCGAAACAGGAATTGCATCAAGCTGATGTAGAATCAAGCTTGTCCCATCATTCCTCTGTCCTCTGTACTGGTTCTTCAAACGATGGCAGCAGTCGATGACCATGTACAGTTCTCCCAAAGAGAGCAGCGAAGAGTGTTTGCGACTCACCGCTGCCTCGAATGAGTCAAGAAAACAAGCGGCGGGTGTTGACAAAGCCCGCGATCAAATGGAAGCAAGGAGTTGCGCACATGGAACGACGAAGACTATTGACTCCATCGACGCTGTCTGCTGTCATCGTGATTCTCTCGATTTCGGTGACAGTGTACGCAGGCGACACGGAGCCGGTGCGGGCAGATGTGACCGACGCCGACGCCTTCTATCTGGCTCTCCATGTCCTTGAGCAGGCGCTCGCCAATCCCGTGGATTTCAATCTCGCCCAATTCAACTGCTTGCTCAGTGAAGAAGACAGATCGCGCTGCGACGAATTGGTCGCCGCAATCCACGAGCGACTGGCCGCGGTCAGTGGAACCTCCCCTGCCCGCTTGGGCTTGTCTCTGGAGGGAATTGCTGGTCGCGGGGACACGGTCGGCGTACGGGTTCAGGCGCTCGCGCAGACCGGCCTGATGAACCGTCAACGGTTCTTCCAGATCGACTTCGTACCTGGCCCGATTGCCCCGGTAATCGTTTATCCGACTAAGCTGCTCGAGCAATTTGGCCGTCTTACCTGTGAGGCAGCGGCAGCTGTGGGTGCTGATGCCGATCGGAGCCGACGGTTCCACACCGAGGCCAACGGCACGAACAGTTCTTCTCTCGTGTCTAACAAACTCCTCCTACCGAAGCCGATCTATGGCAGCTATACGCGAATGACCGCGACAGTGAGCCAAGCAGAGTTCGATTGTCAAATCTTCAACCGTCCGTCTGCAGTATTTGCCATGGTCTATGATGATCCATGGAACTGGCTGGACCATGAGTTTCTCTTTGTCGCCGATCCCAATTGGAACCGCATCGTGGCCTCTTCCAAGAACCCTGGCCGGCCGGACGAACTTCATTGGCTCCAAGCGTTTGGGGGTTATGGCACCGGCACTCATCAATTCAATCAGCTGTCAGGAATAGCCTACGTAGGGCAGCACTGGTACGTCGCCGACGGTTACAATAAGCGGGTACAGGTCTACGATGTAGACTGGGATACTGGTGAACCAGCGTATCTTGAGACCCTCTCCGGGTTCGGTTATTATGTGGCAGATGTGGCGGCTGCTCGAATTCCATGGGGATCAGATCCTATTAACGACCTGTATCAAGTCGCCGTTCTCGATCAAGGGAACAACCGAGTCGCTATCTACAACTATGACGGCGACTTCCAGCGGTACTTTGCAATCCCTGGATCGAACGGCACAAGCCTCTGCTTCGCCCGCAGCAGCTACACCCATTACCCCATAGAGTGGATCTACATCACCTGCGCCGGCAACAACCGGGTTGTGCTCATGAACACCAACGATGGCCGAGCTTACTACACACCACAGTTCATGTTTCCGTCCGATGCCTACCTGACCTCGGTAACGGTCGATGGCTACGGTACAGTCTATGTGGTTGACAGTCGCCACAGCACGGTCTACGTTCTCACTTCCGGATTGGACGAGGTCATTGCGACCTTTGGCACGACCGGAACCGCCAATAATCAGTTATACTGGCCGCAGCGGTTCAAAATCGCCGAAGGGTGGGCATACCAGGAGGGCACGCGCAACGCACCGATTATTCTCGGTGACGCCTTTGCCACGGAATTCTACAGTACCAACACTGGGGTCCGTCGCTTCAAACTCGGTTGCGATGTCCTCTATGACTCCCTGTTTTACGAGCCCTATTGGCCGTCAGGCCAGTCCGATCGCGTGGTCTGCAAATGGGCTCAGAGCGGGGCTTCGGAGTCCTGGCGCAAAGTCTACTGCGGGAGTACACTGCTAAAAGAGGTGCACGACTCCCTAAATTTGCCATGGCGGCACCACTACTTTCAGTACAATCTTGCTCCGGAGGACCCGGATTCGGCGTGGTATCGCTTTACGATACGGGTCAAATCGAAATACGGCACAACGGACACGACCTTTACGGACTCACTGTATGTCACGCGCTATCCCGATCCGGGAGCCCGCATTGTCGTTGAGGACAAGGGCGTGATTGACCCGACGGGTGAATTCGAGCCCTATTGTCTCCACGTTCACCCAGCGCGCTGGTGGAGGGTCTATATCGACGCCTATGACAATTACTATGATTCGCAACTGACCTTCTGGTGGGCGCAACCGGACTTCGGCATGATCTACAGCGACACTGATGCAGCGACCGTGGATTACTGGTATGACGGCACTCCCCCTTTCCAGTGCATCACGCCTCTGTGCAGCTTATGGTTACAGATCACTCATTTTCCGATCAGGAAGGGTGATGTTAAAGGGGATACTTCCGGTACGTTTATCACTCTGCGAGCACTGGTGTCAGTTGATCCCTATAGCCCCGAAAAGTGGTACGATCAGTATGAGTGGATAGATGAAGTAATCGGATATGGCAAGATATATCTTGCTCCCTGCTATACACCTTGCACACCGCCCTGCCCACCTCCTTCCAACGGATGCCCCATGCTCTACGCTTGGAACGGAGCCGACTACGGATTCGTAGACAATCTGCTTCCGGAGTCGGAGCAGCCGGGCTCGGCCGGCCGTGACGTCGAGGACAGCTATCCGATATATGCAGCGCAACCCGATGCTGACGGTCGGTTTCGGTTTCTGATTACTGAGGAGGAGCAGGAGGTATCGGAGTTTGACCACTTCAGCCTCGAACTGTGCCAGGTACCACCTGGTGAGGGTGAGGTGGTGCTTCCCGATGGTCTCGATCAGCCGGTTCGGCTGACCGGCGAGCCGATTGCTCCGGTTTCCGCTTGGGACGAGCGGGGTCGAGATGTGCTGCACCTGCTGACTGAGGAGGATGGCAACCGCTTCGAGGCCACCGGATCCGGTCGGCTTGAATTGGAATATGAAATGGGTTCTTCCGAAGAGCCGCTTCTACTCGGTCCTACTCCGCCCTCAAAGATGCTCTACAAACCAGCAGTTGACGGAACGGAGGGCGAGAACGTCATTACCGTGTACGCAAGGGACCGGCAGGGGAACTGGGTAGAGTGCCGCCAGCTCTGCGCACGAGTCAGGGGTGAGGTGAACCTGACTGATTTGGCCGGCTATGTGGTGGATGGCCGGCTGTTGGTGCGGGTGGCCTGGACACAGCAGATTAGCCTTGACTGGTTGCCCTACCAGACCTACGAACGGATCGATTGCCGGTCGGTGGGGGTAGAATTAGTAGATGCCATCCACTCTGAACTCGGGGATGTTCGATCCATGCTCACCGCTGTCGATCAGGAGAAGGCAAGACTCCGGCCCGGAGAACGGCTGGAGTTGGTGTTCCAAGGCTCCGATCCCGCGGTTGCGCAGCCCGAAGGGAGCCTGCTGCTGTTCAAGGCGGTCGGGCGGTATGACCGGCAAGCGAGTGCCGACGGCGTACAGACGGCCCGCCTGTTTGAGTTTGCGCAGAACTATCCGAATCCGTTCAACCCGAGCACGTCGTTCCGTTTCTCCCTCCCAACGGCAGCGCCGGTCACCTTGAGAATCTACAACATCTTGGGGCAGGAAGTGGCAACCCTTGTCGATGGGGAGTTGGCGGCGGGGAGCCACGTGGTGGATTGGGACGGCCGGGACAATTTTGGTCGACCGCTGGCCAGCGGGGTATTCCTGGCCAAGCTAGTCGCCGGCGAACACACCGCGACGAGAAAGGTAGTGGTGGTGAAATGAAGAACTTGCTTCCCCTGGCAATAGCCTTAAGCCTGCTTGGATCCGCCCTCTCCTGCTGTAACTGGATCGAATGCACGCCTCCCGATACGGACGAGTTCGGGGTCGACAGCGTGATCTTCGAGGATCCCCAGTGCTGTGCTGAGGGTTACTCCTACAAAATCAGCGGCAACTCTCCCGCCGGCGGCGGGTATTAT
>JAGNLV010000002.1:674260-675562 GCA_017999435.1 Candidatus Zixiibacteriota bacterium | reverse complement strand
ATTGTTTCGGTATTTGTCAAGAGAAACCTTAGGGATAGACTCGGCAGCGTTCGTCATGACCTCTTTAGATCGAGGGTGGGGGGCATTATCCTTTGTGACACGAATCGTAGCACCAGACGGAATGTATCTCACGGTAGAACATCATCTTATATGCGTCGGACGGGGGTATAAGACCCCCGTCCGGCTTGTAACATATTGCGTACTAATTACTTATATTTTGGCGGTGGGGGAATCGAACCCCATACTCGCGTTGTGACACAAGGACATACTGGTCATTGTGACCAAATTGTGACGCTTTTTGTGGGTGAAATACAATCGGGCAGATCACTTAGATCTGCCCGGTACGCTCAGAATGTGTGATGTAATCGCGCTACTTAATCAGCAGCATCTTCTTCGTCTGTACAACATCACCGGCCTGGAACCGATATAGATACACGCCCGTTGAGACCGGGTTGCCACTATGGTCAAAGCCATTCCACTCGACTCGATATGAACCCGCCGCCTTCGACTCGTTCACTAGCGTCCGCACCTTTTGACCCAGCACATTGAAGATCTCAATCCTCACGTCCGTCCGTGACGGCACACTGTACTCAATCGTCGTCGTCGGATTGAACGGGTTCGGGTAGTTCTGGCTCAACTCAAAACGATAAGGCAGGTTCTCTCCATGCCCATCATCTCTGACATCAGTAATGATGGTCGACGTAAAGGCCGCGTACACCCCTGCCATCGGTATGGCCGCGTAGATCTCGTTAGCTGCCGTGTCCACCGTGCCGCCTATCGACTGCCAACCGGTCGACACCCCGGCCCATCGGTAAACGCCTAGTGTTGACTCATCTCCCTTGTCGCTCTCACTCAGCTGCAAGTCAGCATCGTCATAACGGATCACCACCTGATTCGCGCCGGAGACCGACGTCGCCGGGTACACCGACAGGCTGTGCGCCTGACCGGCCTGCACCGCATTAGGATTCAACCCGGTCCTAACAACCGGAAATGGAGACGATAAAATAAGAGCTCTCTCTACTGACGTGTTGGAGGAATCGAGCTTGAATTCGCATTGCCCTTCCGTTCCCAGCAGCCAGATGTTCGGCTGGTCGTGACTGATCTGCGGAGCGACATAGGTGGTCGGCACAAAGAACGCTGCTGCCGAATCATCCTTGGCCCACAGCGTGAACTCGCCGCCCGGGCCAAGGCTGTCTGCCACCGACACCGCGTAACCGGTATCGGTCGCAGCACATGAGTGACTGCTCATTCCGCCGTATGACGGCCACAATTCAAGCGTCGGGATTTCGGAAAACGCTTGAG